>JBJESC010000207.1:0-3127 GCA_051882615.1 Oscillospiraceae bacterium | reverse complement strand
ATGTGGAGAAGGTGCTGACAGAGTATCTCGGAAACGGGGTCGGGAATGTGAATCTGGTCGAGCTCGCTGTTGGAAATTCTCACTCCGTCACGCTTTACAACTCGCGCGGGTACGCCTACCGCTGTGCAGTTCGGGGGTACTTCTTCGAGTACAACCGCATTTGCGGCAATCTTGGAGTTATCACCGATTTTGAAAGGCCCGAGAACCCTTGCGCCCGCTCCTACCATCACGTTGTTTCCGAGGGTAGGGTGGCGCTTTCCTATATCCTTACCCGTACCGCCGAGGGTTACGTTCTGATACAAAGTGCAATTGTCTCCGATTTCGGTGGTTTCGCCTATAACAACACCCGCGCCGTGGTCGATAAACAGGTTTTTTCCTATCTTTGCGCCGGGATGTATTTCAATACCCGTCTTATGCCTTGAATGCTGTGAAATCCAGCGTGCCATAAAGAACCAGCCGTGCTCGTAGAACCAGTGAGCGCGGCGATAATCCCGCACCGCCCTGTACGACGGATAGAGGAAAAGAACCTCAAACGCCGAACGGACGGCAGGGTCGCGGGCTTTTATCGACGCGATTTCTTCCTTTATTCGGTCAAACATATATTCTCCTAAAAAATAAAACCCTCGTACCGGTCGGTACGAAGGTGACATCTGCGTAATCGCCAATACTGTACTTTATTAATTATATCAAATTTCCTACTAAATTACAAGGGGTTGCAAAGCCTAAAATAGAACCGATTTTCGGAGCAAAATTGTGCAATTTAACCAAGTAAAACAACGGCAAGAGCGGCAATAAGCTTCGTGTCGGCGCCATTCCTGTACAGTAAGAGAATCAATCCCGCAAGAAGCAGAAAATCGCTGTCTAAATTCAGAGTTCCAAGAGGAGGTGTGCTCCTTTGCTTTTGCATTCTGCGGTGGGGACAGTCGCAGCAATCCTTACACTCCTCCGGTTCGTGGGCGTGGTGGGGCGATTGTTCGCAGTTCTCATCGGAAAGACAATCCGAGGGAATTTCTTCCCGAGATTGGCGTTCACGGCGGCTTATTTCGTCGTTATAGTCCCTCACTGCCCTGTACAGCGAGGACTGTGTAGAGTTCCAGACCATATTATTTCCTCCTCAGAGCAGATTTGCAAGATTATCCAGCATTCCGCTTTGTTTCAGCAGCGGAAGAATGGAGAAGAGCTTCAGCATACGCGCCGCAGCGTCTATTTTCGCGCGGTTTTCCTCGCGGAGCAGCGGTTTCAGCGCGAGCAGAAATCTCTCGTTATCGTCGGGCTGATTGAGCGTTTCAAACAGTCCGAGCAGTTTTATCAGCATTTCGGGGTCAAGCGCGGAAAACAACCCTCCGGACTGATTTCCGTCCGCCACGGATTTGCTTTCGGACTTTTCGTTCTTCTCGGTTCTTTCATCGTTATCATTCTCATCGTCGTCCGCGAGAGCGCGGAGAAGTTCTTCGATATTGTCCATTCGCCGCGCCCTCCTTAGTATGTCACTTGTTGTTCAGAATTCTCATTACGTCTTCGGGATTTGACGCTGATTTCAGCTTCTCCATAAGTTCCTTGTTGGCAAGAACCGCACGGAGTTTTTCTTTATCCTCTTTGGAAAGAGCTTTCGAGAGTGCTTTTATATTCCCGCTCTCAAGGGATTTTCTGAGCTCCTCGGGAGTGGAATTCAGGTGCTTGCTTGCCGCGTTTAAAAGGCTATCCATATTTTGCTTGTTCATAACAATCTCCTTTCTTGAAGCTTTTAGGCTTATTCAGTGTTGTGCAAATTTGCCAAAAATCATAGGTATGGCTTTATTTTTGGAAAAGATTGTGGTACAATAACTATATGACTTTGAGGCGCGAAAATTGCGCGGAAAGGGTAAATTTATGAAAATTCTGGTTGTATCCGACACGCACGGAGATTCGGAGCGGCTTCTTGAAGTCGCTGACGAGAACAAAGATTTTGACGTGCTTATCCACCTGGGCGACGGTGAGAGGGATTTCAGAGACCTTGAAGTGAAGTATCCCAACAAGGGCTTGGTATATGTTGGGGGGAACTGCGATTACGGAATGCACCCCGACGAGCACGTTGCCATTGCAAAAGGACAGAAATTCTTCTGCTGCCACGGACACCGCTACGGCGTGAATTACGGAATTGAACTCCTCGCAAATGCTGCGATTGAGAACGAATGTGGCTTTGCGCTCTACGGACATACACACGTCCCGAGGATTGAAACGCTGAACGGAGTTCAGGTGATGAATCCCGGAAGCCTTACGCTCCCACGCGGAGGAAGCAAGCGTTCCTACGGCGTTATCGAAATATCCGACAGTGGCGACGTACAGATGCGGATACTCCCGTTTGAGAAGTGGTGATGAAATGGAGTCTTTGATTTTCCTTGAAGAATGCGGTTCTACCAACGACTACATACGGGAGCACCTTGCCGAGCTTCCCGATGGAGCGGCGGTTACGGCTAAGCTCCAGACTGCGGGCAGGGGGCGGCACGGACACACTTGGCAGGCGGACAGCGGAATGCTTCCGATTTCTCTGCTTTTCAAAGACCCTCCCGAGCGCGA
This sequence comes from Oscillospiraceae bacterium, assembly GCA_051882615.1. Lineage (GTDB taxonomy): Bacteria > Bacillota > Clostridia > Oscillospirales > Ruminococcaceae > CAG-115. The sequence continues at coordinate 571 of JBJESC010000207.1, read as the reverse complement.
TACCTTGACCGCAAGAGCGGGACTTGCGGTGTGCGAGGCGTTGGAAAACGTTTGCGCAATTTCCGAAGTCCGTATAAAGTGGCCGAACGATATTATTATCGCGCAGAAGAAGGTCTGTGGTATTCTATGCGAATGTTGTCTAATGGGTGACACGGCTTTCGTAATTTGCGGAATTGGCGTGAATGTATCTCAGGACGAGAGGTTTTTCCGTGAGAACAATCTGCCGAATGGAGGCTCGATTTTCACGCTCACGGGTTCAAGTCCCGTAAGAGAAACGCTTTTCAGGGCGATTGCGGAGCAGGTTAAAAAGCGGGTGGAAACTCCGTTTGCGGATTGTCTTGGAGAGTTCAGGAAGCGTGTGCTTAATATCGGAAAAAACGTGCGAATAATCGGTCGGGACAGTGAGCGAACCGCGGTTGCTGTGGATATTGCGCCTAACGGATTTCTCGTCTGCGAGGACGAAAACGGGCGGTTTGAGGTCGGCTCGGGCGAGGTATCGGTTCGCGGCGAAAACGGCTATTTATGAGGTGGAAATATGATTGAAAACGAGTTCAAGCTTGCGCTGACAGAG
>JBJESC010000206.1:0-3136 GCA_051882615.1 Oscillospiraceae bacterium | reverse complement strand
GTGAATGTTTCGCACCATTTAAGCCCGCAGTCCATAATAAAGGTGTTCGCAACGGATAAAATCGAAAACAGTACGGCGGCTCTTGCGGTTATTTGTCGGCGTGTTATTTTCTGCCGCTCGTCAAGGATTTCCTTTTGAGAAAGCGGCTCGTTGTTGACCATTTTGGCGCAAAAGTCGTCAAAGGATTTCAGACTCATTTCTATTCCTCCCTATTTTTAACCTGTTCAGGTGTTCTGCTTGCGCTCTCTTTCGGACTTGTTGATGAAAAAGAATGTGAGCAAGCCCGTAATCATCATCAGCAGCCAGGAGCAAAGCTCCAAGAGGTTGTCGGTGACAACTCCGTTTTTGACAGCCGCAAATCCGCCTTCATAAAGCTTCAAAAACGCGCGGAAGCCGTTGAGAATACCCATTGCTATACACATACCCGCGGGAATATACCGCGCCACCGCGCCGTTTACACCGATATAACACCCCTTTATTCCCGCCCTGATTATGTAGAAGATAACGGAAATCATTGCGAACAGAAGAAACGGCACAAGGTTGCTTTCGGACCACTTGTAGATAAGGTCGCTGACAATGCAGTGAGCGAGCATCAGCAGTATGAAGCAGACCATTGCCTGTATCACCAGATGAACCTGTATCTGCTTTTGGCGTTCATCGAATATCTCTTTTTCGCTGCCCGGCTCGGCAAGAATCATTTTTTCGCAGAATTTGTCAAAGGATTTTAAACTCATTTCGGTTCCTCCCAGAATAGTTCGTCAAGCGTTTTTCCAAGCGCCTTGCAAATTGCAATGCACAGATTGATTGTAGGGTTATAGTCGCCGTTTTCCACGGCGGAAATCGTCTGCCGCGTTACTCCCGTTTTTTTGGCAAGGTCGTCCTGCGAGAAGTCGAGAGCGGCGCGTGCGGCTTTCATTTTAAGGTTTTTCGCCATATCATCACCTCTTGTGATTGTATTGTAACATATCTTTGAATAAATGTCAAGTATATTTTACAAAAAATCAAAAATATTTTGAAATTAAAGGTGGGCAGGGAAAACGCCGCTTGTTCGGACTCTGATAATGGGTGTTCGGTGGCTTGCCGGTTTTTTAAAAAACCCCCTTTACAATTCTTTCGGAATATGTTATAATCTTAACATATATAAGAAAAACGCTTGACAAGGCGCGATGTGCTGCCCTGGTCGAGCGTTCGGGGGAAGTGCTTTATGGAACTGAAAAATCTCATTTCCGACGGCGAAAAAGTACAGATTTACGAGTCGGACGGAAAATGTATAAAGGTCTTTAAGGACGAAAACGAGCCGAAAAGCGTTGTGATGTACGAGGCGTTGGCTCACGCGCGGGTTGAGGAAACAGGCCTTGCGAGAATTCCCGCTCTGCGAAGCGTAGAGCAGATTAACGGCAAGTGGTGTATGATTTACGACTTTGTCGAGGGAAGAACCCTGGACGAGCTTATCCGCGAAAATCCCGCAATGAAGCTTGACTTCCTCGGTAGAATGGCAGATTTGCACCTTGAAGTTAACTCGCTCTCCTGCGTTAAGATGAGCAGTCAGCTCGACTACTTCAAGCGCTCTGTTCAGGGGCTGGATATGATTGACGATGTGAAGAAGCATGAGCTTCTCACGCTGCTCGGAAAGCTCCCCACGCAGAAGAAGCTCTGTCACGGCGAGTTCACCACCGATAACATCATTGTCGGCGACAACGGTGAAATGTATGTTGTGGATTGGCTTCGTGCAAAGCAGGGTACTCCCGCGGCGGACGTTGCGAAAACCTATCTTGATTTCTGTCTCAGACACCGCACGGAAAGCGCGGAGCAGTACCTTAAAATCTACTGCAAGAAGGCGGGTATCGAGCCGAACGCCGTTTATGACTGGCTGCCGATTGTGGCGGCTTCCCAGCTGAAATTCAGGCTGCCCGCAGAGCGCGAGCTTCTGCTGACGTGGATTGACGTGGTTGACTATTAAGGCTCTGCCGATTGGCAAAGCGTTAATACGGAGCGTGCATTCGCCCGCTCCTTTATAGATAAAAATCGGAGGATAAAATTATGTCTAAGAAAGTGAACAAGGCAACTCAGGCAAACAAAGCACCCGCTGCTAAGGTTGAAGCTCCCAAGGCTGCTCCCGTAAAGGAGGAGGTTAAGGCTGCCGCTCCCGCTGCTCCTGCAAAGACCGAAGCTCCCAAGGCTGCCGCTAAGGCAGAAGCTCCCAAGGCTGCTAAGGCTCCCGCAAAGGCAGAGACTCCCGCAACATTTGACGCTATCTGGAAGATGTGCGCGGAGACCGCGAAGACCTACGACAAGCCCGCTGACGATTACTTCCTCGCTGTGCAGATTAACCTCACAGGCGAGCACGGCGGTACATTCTACATAGCAATGAGAGAGGGAAGAATTGACGTTGCTCCCTATGACTACGTTGACCGCTCCTGCGGACTTACTCTCAGCCCCGAGGACTTCATCGCTCTGATGAACGGCAAGCTCGATCCCGTATTCGCGTTCACCACAGGCAAGCTCAAGGTTGACCGCAGCGTTGATAAGGCACTTGAATTCTCAAAGATTATCAACAAGAAGAAGTAAAATCGGGATTTCACACTGTACACAAAATTTAAAATGAAAAACGCGGACTGTCGCTTGACAATCCGCGTTAAATTTTATGTGAATTATTCTTCTTCGGAAGCAAACTGGCTGGGGTGGCGGGTGAAAAAGTCCACTCTCGGTTCAAGGAATTTCAGCTTGTGATCCTTGCCGTCCGTGAATTTTTCCATTGTGTCGAAGATGTTGTCCCAGCTCCAGAACTCCTTGCCGAGCTGCAAGTACTCCAAAATCATCTCCGTGCCCTTGGGCGCCATCGGGTGAAGCAGCACAGCCGCCGTTCTGATTGTGTGGAATACGTTAATCAGAGCATTGCGGCGCAGCTCGTTGTCGTCCGCCTTGTCTGCGTCTCCGAGCGCCTTTGCCATATACTTGCTCGCCTTTCTGATATAGCTGTCCAGAACGTAGGTCGCCTGATGGAACTCAAAGCGGTACATATACCGCTCGTAGTCGAGGATAGCCTTTTCCGCGTCCGCAAGGATAGCGTCGTCCACCTTACCCACGGGCATTACTCCGTCAAAGTACTTCTGCGTTGTGTAGAAGCAGGTGCGGA
>JBJESC010000205.1:0-3138 GCA_051882615.1 Oscillospiraceae bacterium | reverse complement strand
CCTCTCCATCCTTATCGAAACTATGCGCCGCGAGGGTTATGAACTCTCCGTAAGCACACCGCGCGTACTGTATAAGGAAATCGACGGCGTAAAATGCGAGCCTGTTGAGCGGCTGGTCATAGACGTTCCCGAAAACTGCGTTGGTGCGGTTATGGAAAAAATGGGCGTTCGAAAGGGTGAGCTTGTTGAAATGCACCCCATTGGCTCTCGAACCAGACTTGAATACCTTGTTCCCTCGAGAGGACTTTTCGGATACAGAAGCGAGTTCCTGACCGATACTAAGGGCGAGGGAGTTATGAACTCTGTATTCGACAGCTATAAGCCTTACTACGGCGATATTCCGAGAAGAACAGAGGGTTCGCTTGTTGCGTGGGAGACCGGCACTGCGGTAACTTATGGTCTTTTCAACGCTCAGGAACGCGGAACGCTGTTCATTGACGCAGGAACCGAAGTGTACGAGGGAATGATAGTAGGCGTTTCACCTAAGGCTGGAGATATAGTTGTAAATGTCTGCAAGAAGAAGCACCTCACAAACACTCGTGCGAGCGGCTCCGATGACGCATTGAAGCTTATTCCGTACAGAAGAATGACGCTTGAGGAAAGCCTTGAATTCATTCAGGACGATGAGCTTGTAGAAGTAACACCCAAGAGCATCAGAATAAGAAAGGTTATTCTTGAACGTGACCTTCGACTGAAAGCAGAAGCAAAGCTCAGAAAATAATTGTAATTCATAGGAGTGATACCGTTATGGAAATTCTAAAAATCAGAGAAAATCCGGAACTGGCCGAAAAAGCGGCGCAGTGGTTTCACTCCAAGTGGCGTATACCCCTTTCGGCATACGAGGAGAGCATTGCGGATTGTCTGAAGAATGAAAAGAGCGTTCCGCAGTGGTATGTCGCTATGCAGGACGGTGAAATAGTCGGTGGGCTTGGCGTTATAGAAAATGACTTCCACGAAAAAAAGGACCTTGCACCAAATATATGTGCAGTCTATGTTGAAAAACCTCATCGCTGCAAAGGCATTGCGGGAAAGCTCTTGAATTATGTCTGCGAGGATATGAAATCATTCGGGATTGATACTCTCTACCTCCTGACCGATCACACTTCATTCTACGAGAGATATGGGTGGGAGTACTTATGCATGACCAAAGAAGAGGGCAAAGAAGATGAATATGCGAGAGTTTATGTTCATCGGCAATAAGTATCAATTCAGGGGGAAATCATGTCCGAGAAAACCAAAGCAAGACTGGAAAATCTGAAAAAATCATTTGCAGCCGGATTTGTTCTGGGAATAGGCTGTATTGTAAAACTATCGTGTGCAAATGATATTGTGGGAGCAGCACTTTTTGCGACCGGTTTATTTGCAATTTGTTCCTTTGGAATGAATTTGTTTACAGGAAAAATCGGATATATTATTGAGAACAAAAATGTTCCCAATTGTCTGATTGTCTGGCTGGGAAATTTTCTGGGAATGATATTCACCTGCGGAATTGTGCGAATTGCCAAACCTGCGCTTCACGAAAAAGCGGCTGCAATTATGTCCGTCAAACTGGAGCAGAATATTTTTGTCACAATGATACTTGCGTTTTTCTGCGGAGTTCTGATGTATGCGGCTGTTGACAATTTCAAACGACACAGCGAGGGAGCAATGAAAGTTGCGGGTATTTTCCTTTGCGTTATGACTTTCATTCTGTGCGGCTTTGAGCATAGCATTGCCAATATGGGATATGCCGTACTTGGTATTTCAGGTGCTTCCGAGATTTTGCCTTTCCTTGTGTATATTCTTATTTGCAGCGTATTTAACGGGCTTGGCGGAATTGCTCTGTGGAGACTTGTTAAAACAGATTAAGGACGGTTTACTCTATGACAGAAATAACAATTCAGAAGAATGACGCAGGTCAGCGAGCTGATCGTTTTCTATCAAAGACATACCCTAATTTAAAATCATCGCTTATTAACAAGCTTATGCGTAAAAAGCGCATAAAATTAAACGGCGCAAAAACGGAACCGAACACTATCCTTAAGGAAGGTGACGTGTTCCGTTTTTATTTAGGAGAAGAACTTCTTCAAAAAGAAATTCGAGAGGATTTCAGAGAAGCACCCGCTGATATTTCGGTAGTATACGAGGACGAAAATATTCTGCTTATAGACAAGCCTTGCGGACTTGTAGTTCACGAGGATAACGACAAATCTTCCGATACACTTATTAATCGTGTCTTGAGTTACCTTTCTCAAAAAGGGGAGTATTCTCCGGAAGAGGAGAACAGTTTTACTCCTGCGCTGGTTAATCGCATTGACAGAAACACCAGCGGAATAGTAATCGCCGCAAAGAACGCGGAGTCTTTGCGTATCCTGAGCCAAAAAGTCCACGACCGTGAACTTGAAAAGCTGTATCTCTGCGCTGTTTGCGGTAAACCGAAGCCTGAATTCGCAACTCTCACGGCATATCTGAAAAAGAACGCAGATGAGAACAGGGTTTATATCTCGGACACCCCGAAACAAGGATTTCTGACAATCAGAACAAAGTATCGCGTACTGAAAAGCAGGGAAGACCTTTCGCTTGTTGAGGTTGACCTCCTTACAGGTCGAACACACCAGATAAGAGCACATTTCGCTCATATCGGACACCCATTGCTGGGGGACGGAAAGTATGGAACTTCCGAAACAAATCTTCTGAACAAACGATTAGGTGCAAAATTTCAGGCTCTTTGCTCATACAAACTGACGTTTAAATTTACCACAGACAGTGGAAGCCTTGAATATCTGAACGGAAAAACCTTTGAAATTTCCGATATAGACAAGCTTTGGTTTGTTAATCTTTTTCAATAAAATGATATGTATATTTCGCATAACTTCATATATATTGCGATATATAGCGAGCTTTTTTGTAAAAAGTGCACAAAATGTGTTTGTAATAATTTACACCTTTTTTTAATAAAAGAAGTCCAAAAGCACTTGATAAAGTTGTAAAAATCTAGTATAATACTATATGTACAGATATTTTGTGGCTTTGCCGCAAAAAATTATATCTTATTAGGAGGATATTCCAATGGCTAATGTAAAGGTTGCAATTAACGGTTTCGGACGTATCGGACGTCTTGCATTCAGACAGATGTTCGGCGCTGAGGGCTACGATGTT
>JBJESC010000204.1:0-3145 GCA_051882615.1 Oscillospiraceae bacterium | reverse complement strand
TGTTATAATATATGATGTATATTGTGATTGTCGGTGGTGAAAGAGTATGAATGAGAAACTTGAAGTACTTAATGCGAGGTATGATGAGATTAGTATGAAATTGTCCGATCCCGCAGTAATTGCCGATAATAAGCAGTATAAGGAATTGATGAGGGAATATAAGAACCTCGGTCCGCTTATTGAGACTTGGAATAAATATAAACAAGCGGAGAAAAACCGCTCCGCTGCCGAGAGCGAGTTAGCCTCTGCGGGAAATGATGAAGAACTCCGAGAGCTTGCTCAAACAGAGTATATTGAAAACAAAGAGCTTATGGAAAAGTATTCCGAGGAGCTTAAAGTTCTTTTACTTCCGCGCGACCCCGACGATGACAGAAGCGTTATTGTTGAAATCCGAGCGGGGGCTGGTGGTGAAGAAGCAGCTCTGTTCGCAAATTCCGTGTTCAGAATGTATTCAATGTTTGCGGCGCGTAATGGATGGAAGACAGAACTGTTAAGCAGCAATCCTACCGAGTTGGGTGGATTTCGTGAGATAAGCTTCAGCGTTGAAGGCGAGGGCGTCTACGGAAGAATGAAGTATGAGAGCGGAGTTCACCGTGTTCAGCGCGTTCCGGAAACCGAAAGCCAAGGGCGTATTCAGACTTCCACCGTTACCGTTGCGGTATTGCCTGAGGTTGAGGACGTTGATGTCAACATTAATCCCGCAGACCTTACTGTTCAGACTTTTCGTTCCAGCGGAGCAGGTGGTCAGCACATCAACAAGACGGAGAGTGCGGTGCGTATTATTCATAATCCCAGCGGATTTGTCGTTGAGTGTCAGGAAGAACGTTCGCAGATGAAGAACAAGGAAAAGGCAATGAAGATGCTTTATTCCAGACTGTACGAAGCCGAGAAAAGCGCCCGTGACAGCGCTATTGCAGAAGAGCGTCGCGTTCAGGTTGGAACGGGAGACCGCTCCGAGCGTATTCGCACATATAACTTCCCGCAGTCTCGTGTTACAGACCATAGAATTGGGCTTACGATTTACAAGCTTGACAGTATGATGAACGGCGACTGCGACGAAATACTTGATGCGCTCAGGCTGGCTGAAAGAATGGCTCTGCTTGCCGATACGGAGAAGTAAACGGATGGATATAAACAATCGACTTGAGAGCTTTGAAAAGATGCTTTCGGATATTCAGTCGCAATATGATGATAAAACAAAGAAAATGACTGAACTGAAAAGCGCTGGAAAAGAAAAAACCGCAACCTATCGCCAGCTTTTGGGCGAGAAGCTGCAGTTGTCAAATATGATTTCAATGTACCGTTTATACGGGCTTATTGAATAGACAAGAGGGTGGAGCAATGCTCACAAAAGTAGAGGAGTTCAGCAGCAAAACGGCAATAACTGCTTCTAGAATATTGAGAGATGGCGGACTTGTTGCAATTCCGACCGAAACAGTGTACGGACTTGCGGCAAACGCTCTTGATGAGAATGCGGTAAGAGCTATTTTCGCGGCAAAGGGCAGACCTCAGGATAATCCGCTGATTGTACATATCAGCGATATTGAAATGCTTGACCCGCTGGTAACCGATATTTCCGACCTTGCAAAAAGCCTCGCTCGGAAATTCTGGCCCGGACCGCTGACAATGATTTTCAACAAATCCGAAATTATTCCGAGTGTTACAAGCGGAGGGCTACCCACTGTTGCGGTGAGACTGCCTGCGAATAAAGCGGCGCGGGAGATAATCAGGCATTGCGGGTTTCCGCTTGCTGCGCCGTCAGCGAATACATCGGGAAAGCCAAGCCCTACATCTGCTGCTCACGTCCTTGACGATATGAACGGCAAAATCCCGCTTATCGTAGATGGCGGCGAATGCTCAGTTGGCGTGGAGAGCACGGTTATTTGCTTTGTTGACGGGAAAATCCGCGTCTTACGTCCCGGAGGGATTACTCCGCGGCAGCTATCGGAATTTGCCGAGGTGGTTGTTGATAAAGCGGTTACATCTCAACCCGACTCCAATGAGCCTGTACTATCTCCTGGGATGAAGTACAAGCACTATTCGCCTAAAGCAGATGTGTTTATAGTTGACGCACATGGACAGAAATTTATAAATTATTGCTCCGAGCGCGCCAAAAATGAAGATAATCTGTTTGTTTTGTCCGCAGGAGAAACGAAGGACGAGACGTTCCATAGTTATGGCGCAACGTCCGAGGAGCAAGCGCAAAAATTGTTTTCGCTTCTTCGTAAAGCAGATGAAACAGGCGCGAAAACTGTGCTTGTGGAAATGCCCGTACAGGATGAAATGGGACTTGCTGTGTATAACAGACTTCTGAGAGCGGCTGCGTTTCGTATTATTCGATTGTAAATCTCGTGTGGGAGAATAAATATGCTTGCTTTGCCTAATATTAAAATAATAGGTGTTACAGGAATGAGCGGCTCGGGAAAATCCACCGTGTGTCGTGAGCTAGCCGAATACTGCAATACCGTAATAGATTGTGATGTTATTGCACGGGAGATTTCAGGAAAGCAAGCTTTTCTTGACGAACTGAAACAGCGTTTTAGTGAGAGCGTTCTTAATCCTGACGGAACTCTTAACAGGACTGAAACTGCGCGTATTATCTTTTCGGATAATGATAAGAGGGCTTTGTACAACCGCATTATTTTTCCGTATATAGTGTACGAAGTTATCGGCCGGATAAATACATCTGATGGAATGGTTCTGCTTGACGCTCCTACGCTATTTGAATCGGGGCTTGATATGATTTGCACGAAAATTGTAAGCGTTACGGCTGATTATTCGTTGTGTGTCGAGCGCATTTCACAGCGTGATAATATTTCTCTTGAACGAGCGGAAGCCCGACTTTCAAGTCAGCACAGTGCTGATTATTTTAAACTGCATTCTCATTACACCATAGAGAACAACTCCTCGTATGAGGAGCTGGCGAAGCAAATATGCTCCATTATGGACAGGATTAACGGAGAGGTATGACACAGTATAGGACTCGAAAACCTAAAAAGCAGCGTAATACACCGCGCTTGGTTGCAATACTGCTTGCTATATTTGTATTGGTTGGCTTGGCAGGTTATTTCGGATATGAATTCACCATTGATAAGTTATACCCGCTGGGGTATCAGGAATATGTGGAACGGTATTCAAAAGAATA
>JBJESC010000203.1:0-3176 GCA_051882615.1 Oscillospiraceae bacterium | reverse complement strand
CAAGGAACTTCAGCACATTGTCGAAGTTGTCAAGCGGCTCGCCAATGCCCATCATCACGATACTGTCAACGCGTTTGCCGCTGTCCCGCTCCGTTTCGTAAATCTGACCGAGCAGCTCGGAGGGCTCGAGATTTCTCACCCAGCCCGCAATCGTTGAAGCGCAGAACCGACACCCCATACGGCAGCCCACCTGAGAGGAAATGCAAAGGCTGTTTCCGTGCTTATACTCCATAAGAACCGACTCTACATACTCGCCGTCTGGCAGTCGATACAGATACTTTACGGTGCCGTCAAGCTCGCTTACAAGCCGTTTTTCTATTATTAACGACCTTATTTCAAAATTATCGTCGAGTTTTGCACGGAAATCCGCTGAAACATTGCTCATCAGCGAAAATTCCTTCACTCTTTTAACGTGAAGCCAATCATATATCTGTCCTGCTCGGAATTTCTTCTCACCCATCTCAACAATACGCTGAGTAAGTTCCTCTTTCGTCAGCGACAGTATATCTGTTTTACTCAAAAAATCACCTCATGACAGCCTGATTTCCTTTTTTGACAAACGCTCGCAAAACGCACGGTTAAGCCAAATCAAGCACGATTTTGCCATTATTTCACACGTCTGAAGGATGCGGTGAAGAAACCGTCTCCGCCGTCCTCATCGGGGAAGTAAGTCCGCATAAAGCTGTTCTCCGCACCCTCAAAAGGCACGGTCTGGACAATCGGCGAGAACTCCGAGTGCTCCGCCGCAAAAGCCTGTGCAACCTCGTCGTTCTCTGCTCTCGAAAGCGTACAAGTGGAATAAACCAGCGTTCCTCCAACCTTTACATACTGCGCCGAAATCTCCAGAATTCGCTTCTGAAGCACGGGCAGTTCGTCAAACTCATGTTCGTCCTTATACTTAATCTCGGGTTTTCTGCGGATTACACCAAGTCCCGAGCAGGGCACATCGCAAAGCACCTTGTCCGCCATAGGCAGCTCCTCGTTGAAGCGCGTAGCGTTGTTCACCCTTGCTTCCACTATATTAAGCCCTAAACGCTCCGCTCCGCCTTGAATAAGTCCAACGCGCTGTTCGTACAAATCCATCGAAATAACGCGCCCGTGGTTGCCCATAAGCTCCGCCATAGTGAAGGTCTTCCCCCCGGGAGCGGCACAAATATCAAGAACCGTTTCGTTCAGAATTGGTCTTAGCGTCAGGCAGCAGAGCTGGCTGGAAATATCCTGAATGTGGAACAATCCCGCCTTGAACGACTCCAGCTGCTCTATATCCCCCGCGTTTTCAAGGCGAATACAGCCCGTAAGCTTCGGATAAAGGGAAGCCTTAACGCCCTCCTTTTTAAGTTCGGCGACAAGCTCCTCCTCGTCAATCCTTGTTGTATTGACGCGAGCGAATAGCGGAGGCGCACCAAGGGAGGCATTCAGAGCCTTTACGGCGTTCTCCTCGCCGTATTCCTCGCTGAACTTTCTTGCAATCCACTCGGGACAGGAAAACTCGGTGGATAATCTCGTCACGGTATCAAGTCCGCTGTAATCCACTTTCTTTCCGTTTCGTGCAAAGCTGCGAAGCAGACCGTTCACAAAGCCCTGCGCTCCGAACAGCTTCATTCGCTTACAGAGCTTCACCGACTCGTTTACCGCAGCACTATCGGGCACTGAGGGCATATACATAAGCTGGTAAATACCCATTCTCAGAATGTGAAGCGCCTCGGGCTGTATCTTATGAAGCGGAACTCTGCTGTTCTGTCCGATAATATAATCAAGCGTCATTTTTCGCTCGGTTACGCCGTAAAACAACGCGGCAGCAAACGCTCTGTCGCGCGGGGACAAATCCTGCTCGCTGAGCGCGGAATTCAGCAATATATTGGAGTACGAATTGCTGCTCTCCATTTTCAGCAGCAGATTTAATACAGTATATCGCGCGTCAGCCATAATAAATCCTTTCGTTTGGTTAGAATAATGCCGCGGGAAAGCCTCCCACGTCCCGATTATCCGAGAACCGTTCCCTCGGCGAGCTTCTTTCCTCTCAGGAATGCGTCAACCGCCATTCTCTTGCCGTTCTCGGGCTGAATTTCCGTAAATTCAACGCACTCTCCGTCACCGCATACCACGGAAAATGTCTTGGTATCCGCAACAGTTCCCGCAGGAAGCTTGGACATAATGCCGCTCATTCGCGCACGGAACACCTTTAACCGCTTTCCCTCAAGAAACGTATAAGCGCACGGAACATCTGCCATTGCACGGATAAAGTCATACACTGCCTTTGCAGATTTCGTGAAATCAATGTGCAGCTCTTCCTTGGTAATCATCTTGGCATAGCAGGTTTCGCCCTCCTGCTTTGTGTATACGGCTGTGCCGTTTTCAAGCTGCTCCAGCGCTTCGAGCAAGGCTTCGCCGCCAACGTCCGAAAGCGTATTCCAGAGCTCAGAGCCTGTCATTTCGGGAGTTATCTCCACCTCGCGGCGGACAATCACATCTCCCGTATCCAGCCCCTCCTCCATATTCATAATGCAAACGCCCGACTTTGTTTCGCCGTCCTGAATACATCTCTGAATAGGAGCTGCTCCGCGATACTTCGGGAGGAGCGACGCGTGAACATTGATACAGCCGTACTTCGGCAGCTCCAGAATTTCCTTAGGGAGAATTTGTCCGTATGCCGCAACCACGATTACATCGGGGTTAATCTCACGCAGCTTCTCTGAAGACGAAACCGCGTCATCGCCCTTTCTGAGCGAAAGCGGCTGATACACCTCAAGTCCCTTTTCCAGCGCACATTCTTTAACGGGAGTATACAGCAGCTGCTTTCCCCTGTTCTTAGGCTTATCGGGCTGGGTGAACACCGCACAAATCTCGTGCCCCGCTTCAATCAGAGCGCGCAGACTGACCTCCGCAAAATCGGGAGTTCCCATAAATACTATTCTCATTCGTCTTCCTCCTCAACCCATTCCAGAACCTTGTCAATGAAAAGAATACCGTTGAGGTGGTCTATCTCGTGACAGAAAGCTCTTGCCAGAAGTTCCTTTCCGTGGTATCTGATGCGTTTTCCGAAACGGTTGTACGCCTTAACCTGAACGTGCATCGGGCGCTGAACAATACCCTTTTTCCCCTCGCAGGACAAGCACCCCTCAGGCTCAAACTGCTTTCCCCACATTGAAGTGATAATGGGATTAACAAGTTCAATT
>JBJESC010000202.1:0-13128 GCA_051882615.1 Oscillospiraceae bacterium | reverse complement strand
GCGCGGGAGCGGGCTTGCTTTCCTTAGCCGCGGGAGCGGGCTTGCTCTCCTTGGGTGCAGGAGTGGGCTTGCTCTCCTTAGGCGCGGGAGCGGGCTTGCTTTCCTTAGCCGCGGGAGCGGGCTTGCTCTCCTTGGGTGCAGGAGTGGGCTTGCTCTCCTTAGGCGCGGGAGCGGGCTTGCTTTCCTTAGCCGCGGGAGCGGGCTTGCTCTCCTTGGGCGCGGGAGCGGGCTTTACAACAGGCTCTTCCGCGATTTCCACCGTTTCCGCCTTAAAATCGGAAACAGGAACTGAATTTCTGCTCTCAAATTTTCCGTCTGTAACAAAGCTGTCAATCGTCTTGTACAACATTTCGGACTGAAGCGCAAGCGTTTCGGAAGACCTTGCACACTCCGCTGCAGAAATATTAACGTGTTCTACCGAGTGAGAAATGCGGTTTACGCCCTCGACAACATTGGTAATCGACTGTGCCTGCTCAATTGAAGCGTCCGCAATCTCGTTGATTGCGCTCGCGGAGCTTGCCATTTTCTCAACAACGCCCGCCAGCATCTCTGCTGTTTCATTAGCAATTACGCTGCCGTTATTAACTGCTTTGAGCGAGGTTTCAATCAGCGCCGTTGTGGACTTTGCCGCCTCTGCCGTCTTGCTTGCCAAAGCGCCGACTTCGTTCGCAACAACCGCAAAGCCCTTACCCGCCGCTCCTGCGCGAGCCGCTTCGATAGACGCATTAAGCGAAAGAATATTCGTCTGGAACGAAATATCCTGAATAGTCTTTATAATATTGGCAATCTGCGCGGAGGTTTCGTTAATCTCACCCATAGCAGCGAGCATTTTCGCCATTTTCTCGTTACCCTCGTTAATTGCCTGAACAGACTGCTCGCCTGTCTCACGCGCCTCCGACGCTTTCTCTGCAGAAGCCTTTATCTGCGCGTGAACATTGCTGAGGCTGGAGTTCAGCTCGTCAACAATCTGAGATTCCTCACGGGCAGCCTGCGAGAGCGCCGAGGAGTTGGACGACATCTGCACAGAGCTTGTCTTAACCTCCTTTGCCGCCGCTTCAACATTAGCAACAACCCCTTTCAGGGAATTTACAATGCTTTCAAGCGCATTCTTAATCGGCAGGAAGTCGCCGTCATAATTAGCCTGCGGCTTAACAAGAAGATTCTCGGCAGCAATCTGCTCCGCAGTATACTGAATATCGAGAATAATCTCCTTATTTATATCGGCCATACGGTTGAGAGCCTTCGCAAGGTCGCCAAGCTCGTCATTGCTGAGCACTTCAACCTTCTCACCCGAAATATTGCCGTTTGACATATCGACAATCTTTTTGTGAATGGACTTAATCGGCGATATGATGGTTTTCTTCATAAGCACGAGCGTCATCGCGCCCAGACCGCCCATAAGCGCCACAAGCACAATATTAACCCAGAACGCGGACACAATTCCTCCATAGTAATCGCCCGCCTGAGCACGGATAAGCAGCGTCCAGCCGTCCGTGCCGCCTATTGAAGCCGCCGCATAGCAGTAGCCGTTCATAAAGTCGCCGTGGGTATTGGTGTTAATAAAGGTCTTTCCCTCAGCCTGAACATAGTCGGGATATGCCTTTTCGTAGGACGAACCGTCAGCGCTTGAAGCGATTACATTTCCCTCCTTGGAGAGAATGAATGCGTCGCAGGGAATTCCCTCAAGGAATGTTGCCAGCTTACCTGCGCTCATGTGCGAAACAAGTGCGCCCGTATCGTTCTTTATTCCGAAATAAAAATCTCCGTCTTCGTCTTTCGGAGTGGTGAGAATCTGTCCCTCCGAGAGAAGCTCGGATTTGAGTGCGCTGTCAATTCCCTCGCCGTACTCCGTACCGTCCGCTCCGATGTATGTAAGCCCGTATACCCTCTCGTCAAAAGCCGCAATCGTCTGAGCCTGTTTTTCCTTATCCTCGGCAGAACCCGCGAGGAACTGATAGTCGTAGGAATGGTCGCTGATAAGAATTTTCAGATTGTTCATTCCGTTATCCACCAGAAGCGTACTGCCGCCGAGATTTTGCGAAAGCATCTCACCAACATTTTTCTTAATCTGAGCGTATTGAATAATAACACTTACAATAACATTCAGAATAAGGCACGAGAACAAAATCGCGCTTACCGCGGCAACCTTTCTGACTATCGAGCCCCTCGATTTCCCGTTTGCTGTACTTCCCATAAATAATAGCCTTCTTTCAATACAAAATGCAACTTAAGGGACTTTGCAAAACAACAAGTCCCTCATAAATCAAACCGTTTCCTCTGAAAACAACTCATTGAAATAATAATACCACAATCGGGTAAAAAAGTCAATAAGATTAAGGCTTTTTCTTCGTAAAAATCAGCTCGTTTCTTCGATCGGAAGCCGCTTTTCCCGACTTCTTGACTGCGGCGCGCTCCTCCTTTTCCTTCTTCAGCGTAAAGCGCTCCGCTTTCATACGTTCCAGCTTTTCCTTGCTCTTCTGCGCGAGGTCAAGAAGCATAAGCCGATTATTGAACGAGGGTTTGTCAAGAACTATGTCGAACAGTGCCTTAAGAAGCTCGTCCGCTTCCTCGTCGCTTGTAACCAACCGCCTGTCGAAAAGGTCGCGGCGTGTTACCGCAAGACCGCTCGGATCGTAGCATTCGTTAGTTTCGATAATCTCGTTAAGCGCGGAAAGCGCGGAGCGGAGCTTCACCGTTTCCATCGGCTCGCTGTCAACCTTTCGCGCTCTGCTGTCGGCAATCTCGCATTGAATAAGGTTTTTCAAATCGGTCTCGCCGAGTTCCCTTATCAGCGCTTTCAGCTCCTTGCGCCCCTCAGGCTGAACGGGAATGGGAACATCGTGGTGGTACACCAGCCAGCTTATCTCCTCCGCCATATTCTTCGGGAATTCAAGTCTGCGCATAATTCCCTCGGCAAGCAGGCGCGAACGCTCGCCGTGCCCCTTGAAGTGTCCTCTGTTCTTTGAGTCGATTGCCATACAATCGGGCTTTCCGAGGTCGTGAAACAGCATTGCAAAGCGAATTTCCGGAGTAGGCACAGCATACCCCACCGACTTTGCAATATGCGTCCACACATCAAAATCGTGATGCGGCGACTGCTGCTCAAAACCCACGCATTTCTCAATTTCGGGGAGAACCGCCTTTAAAATATCCGCGTTCTGTTCCAGCGCCCTAGCCGCAAACTTACCCATAACAATGCGCTGTAATTCCTCGCGGATACTCTCGTTGTCCGCATAGTCAAAGCAAGAGAGATTTGCGCGCATACAGTCGCGGGTGCGCTCCTCTATCTCGTATTCCTCCTCCGCGCAGTAGCGTATTGCTTCCAGCAAGCGGATAGGTCTTGTCGTAAAGCTCTTTGTCATATCGTAAATGACTTCGGTTGTAGGCTCTCCGCCAGATTTAACGTTAATCGTTACATTCTCACCGATAGCGACAATCTGCTTTACCTCGCCCGAAAGCGCCGATTTTCCGTCATACAGGTCAATCAGTCCGTCCCTCGGATTAAACGCCATTGCGTTCATCGTGAAGCCGCGCCGCGCAAGGTCGGTCTGCAAATCCTCCGCGTACATAACGCGGTTTCCGATAACCTCGCGGCGGTAGGGGGAAATCTGCACCACCATTCCCAGCATTGTGACGAGAATTTCACCTCTCGCCATTCCCTCGTCTGAGATACGATAATCGCGGAATGTGAACATTATGTCGTTAATCGACGCGCTCGTTACTATGTCGAAATCCTGCGGAGAGTTCCCGAGAACCATTTCACGGACGCAAGCACCCACAACGTAGGCTTCAAAGCCCGCGTCCTCCAGCAGCTCAAGCGCTTCGGTTATCTGTTTGGGAAGGATTATCATAACATTCACCTCGATACAAATTTACATTATAATTATACACTACTCGGCAGCTCAATTCAATAAAAAAATAAAAAAAATTGAAAAAATTTAACAAAAACCCTTGCAATCCGTGAAATTTTATTGTATAATAAGCATAATACACAGGCGAAATACAATTTCGCCCCAATCTTAAAGCGGAGGTACACTTCTTATGAACACATTCACAGCCGATAATATCAGAAACATCGTGCTTGCGGGACACGGCGGAAGCGGAAAGACCGCCCTTGCCGAAGCAATGCTCTTCAAATGCGGAGTAACCGACAGAATGGGAAATACCGCTGACGGAAGCACAATCTGCGATTACGACGCGGAGGAAATCAAACGTAAGATTTCCATTAACGCGTCCGTTGTAAATATGGTCTGGAAGGGTAAAAAGATAAACGTAATCGACGCGCCCGGTCAGTTTGACTTTGTCGGAGGAATGTACGAAGGACTTCGCGCAGCCGAAAGCGTTATCGTAACTGTAAACGGCAAGGACGGAGTTTGCCCCGGAACAGTCAAGGCTTATCAGCTCGCGTCCAAGTACGGCAAGGCTCGTATGCTCGCCGTAACCTGTATGGAGGTTGAGAACAGCGACTTCTACCGCGTATTCACACAGATGAAAACGGTATTCGGTCCGTCCGTCTGCCCGATCGTCGTTCCCTACGACAAGAACGGTCCCGTTGAAGCCTACATAAACCTCATCACGATGAAAGCATACAAGTACGACACTAAGGGCGTTCCCACCGAGGTTGAAATGCCCGCCTCAGAGAACCGTATCGCAGGTCTGCGCGCGGCAATGGCTGAGGCAGTTGCCGAAACCAATGAGGCGTTTATGGATAAATTCTTCAACGAGGAGGAGTTCACTCACGACGAGCTTGTAAAGGGTATCCACGACGGTATCGCAAACGGAACGATTACTCCCGTTGTGTGCTGTGCGAACGACACTCTCTCGGGCGTTGATATGCTGCTGGACGCAGTTGCAGAGACGCTGCCGTCTCCCAAGGAAAGACTTCTCGAAACTATTGACGGCAAGCCGGTTGATTACGATGAAAACGCGCCGTTCAAGGGCATTGTGTTCAAAACGATTGCCGACCCGTTTGTCGGAAAAATCAGCTTTATCAAGGTTATTCAGGGCAAGCTCACCGCAAAGAGCGTTCCCGTAAACTCACAGGGTGTTGAAATGCGCTTCGGCAAGCTGGTTACCAGCTGCGGCAAGAAGCAGGAGGAGGTTTCCGAGGTTCTCGCGGGCGACATCTGCGCCGTAACCAAGCTGGAAGCGAACACGAGCGACACGCTCTGCGAAGCTGCTCACCGCGTTGCTTTCGAGCCGATTGAGTTCCCGAAGGCGTGCTACTACCGCGCGGTAACGCTTGCAGCAGGCGGCGACGAGGGCAAGCTCTCCACCTCAATCCGAAGGCTGCTTGAAGAGGACAAGACGCTTGAATACGTCCACAATCACGAAACTCACCAGCGCATTATCGGCGGTCTGGGCGAACAGCACCTCGATGTTGCGGCTGCGAAGCTCAAGGCTAAGTTCGGTCTTGATGTAACCCTTGAAGCGCCCAAGGTTGCATATCGTGAAACCATCAGAAAGACCGTAACCATTGAGTCCAAGTACAAGAAGCAGTCGGGCGGTCACGGACAGTACGGACACGTTAAGATTGAGTTCTCGCCCTCACAGACGGACGACCTCACATTCGAGGAGAAGATTTTCGGCGGCTCTATCCCGAAGAACTTCTTCCCCGCTATCGAAAAGGGCTTGCAGGAGTCCGCAGAGAAAGGCTCTATCGGCGGCTACCCCGTTGTACGCATTAAGGCAACGCTGCTTGACGGTTCGTATCACCCCGTTGACAGCTCGGAAATGTCGTTCAAGACTGCGGCGTCAATGGCATTCAAGGATTGTATGAAGATTGCCGACCCGTACCTGCTTGAACCGCTGTACACCTACACCATCATTGTTCCCGACGACAAGCAGGGCGACGTGATGAGCGTGCTCTCAAAGCGCCGCGGCTCGGTTCTCGGAATGAGCAGCCTCGGAGATGGAATTACCGAGCTTACCGCCGAAGCTCCCGAAGCGGAAATGCAGGACTTCGCTCTCGTACTCCGCCAGATTACCCAAGGTCTCGGTGAGTTCACCAGCGAATTTGCAAGATACGAAGCGGTTATGAAATAATCCAATAAAACAGCATAGAGAACTCCCGCAAGTGAAACTTGCGGGAGTTACAGCTTGTCAAAAAAATCGGTAACAGGCTGGCGAGAAAGGTGCAGATACGCGCATTATCCGCTGCGCGGAAAACGCTGAAAGCCCTTGTTGGCTAGCCTTTGTTTTGGTTGCCCCTTTGCTGCGCGGCGTCCGCTTGTGGGCAGCTTCTGCCTGCCGCGCTTTTGGGGGCAACCTGCAAACATCGTGTTTGCACTGCCAACAGGGGCTTGACGAAGTAGATGTGCCTTTATCGACAGCCTGAACTCCCGCAAGTGAAAACTTGCGGGAGTTATATTATTTCTTGATACGCTTTTTGATAATATCAAATGGAATAAGTTCGGGCTTTTGAAGAATTTTCTTGCGCTTGTCAACGCAATGGAACGAGATAATTCCGCGTCGCGTGAGGATTTCAACCTTGTAGCCCAGCGGTGCGCGGAAATAGTTTACGCCCAGCGCCTCGGAGTAGTATATGTGGGTTTCCGCGCCCTTTTTGTCGGTAACCACAAACTCGCGTCCGTTGGCGCGATAGGTGCATTCATCTCCAATACAATAGATGATAATTATTATCACCGTAAACAGAAGTCCACACAACATATATTTAAATTTTCCTTGTATGAACGAAACCAGTAAATCGACATCACCAAATACTGACGAAGTCCTTGTGTCTAAAACATCTCCCAGCCAATCCAGATATATGCCAACCGCTACAAGCAAACCAATCGCCGCAAGGATTGCAAGCACCGTTGTTTTCTTCTTGCTGCACAGCACCTTAAATCTTCCCGAACCCACTGCTTCGGAATAAAATCTCTCACGCCCGAATTCGTCAATATAGTATTCATTGTCCACAGTCGGTTTTTTCGCCGTATCAGCCGCGGGAGATAATCTCACCGTAGGCATCGCCGCGTCTTGTCCTAATCTGCTTGACGGGTCTGCCTTATCATCAGGTGCAACGCTCGCCGTTTGCAATGTGCCGATTCCCGCTGCGGTCGCACCATTCGCAGCGGTCGCTTTGGGGGCAGTGGGCGAACCATTCATTGCTTCAAGACCGAGCTGTGCGAGCTGACGTTCGTATTCCTTTTTGGATTCCTCGGCGCGAATTCTGTCTACCTGCTCGGTTATAATACGGAAGGGAGTGGATTTTTCGGAGATAAATCCGTCCGATACTAAAGCGTAAACCTCCACGGCATTTCTGAGCTTCACCGTAATATCATACCCGCGCGCCTTGCCGAAGAAAGTTCGCGGAGAGAAATTCACCGCCAGAACATCACGATAGTATATAGTCCGCGAGTGGCCGCCCTCGTCAGTGATAAACCGCTCCGAGTCGGCGATATACTTGCACTTATAGCCGCCCCTCACCATTTTGGCGAGTATTCCTCCAACGGCGAAGAGAACCACCATAGCCGCAATCCAACCTACTCCCATTGCGCCCATTACCATGAAGTCGCTGCTATCCGATCTAAGATTGTCTTTCATAATATTTGCCATAAACAGAGTAATCAGAACAGCAAGCGCTATCACAACTCCCATTATTATCCCTATAATAAGCGCTTCGGATTTGTACGGAGCTTTGTAAAATCCCGTTTCCGAAAAAGCAAATCTGTCCACATTACGAGCGCCCGTAAACTTTTCATCACGCATAGAACCAACCTCCCATCGCAGAAACTCACTTCGGTTTTTTCGTTTATTATATCATACATACGGCGGCATTGTCAAGGTGCTTTCCACTATGCAAAGCAAGATAACCAAAAAAACGACCTAATCCCCGAAAAAATTGTTTAGTTTACAACTTGAATTCAAAGAGTAAAACAGCTATAATATATAAGGTTAAAAATTAGAAAGAGGAAGCGTTTTCTATGCACACATACGAATGTTTCAAAGACCTCGCTATAATCGTAATAACGGCTAAACTTCTGGGACTTGGCGCTAAAAAGCTGAAAGCCCCGCAGGTTGTCGGACAGATTGCGGCAGGTCTGCTTATAGGCCCGTCACTGCTGGGACTTGTCCAGCAGAGCGACTTTATCTCTGTTCTGGCGGAAATCGGAGTGGTTCTGCTGATGTTCTCGGCAGGACTTGAAACCAACCTCAAGGAGCTGGTTAAAACGGGACCCGTTGCGCTTACCATTGCCTGCGCGGGAGTATTCGTTCCGCTGGTTATGGGCTGGGCGCTGTACGGCGCGTTCTTCGGGTTCGCTCCGATAGGCTCGGAGGAGTTTTTCAAGGGCGTATTCATCGGAACGATTATGACGGCAACCTCCGTCAGCATCACGGTTCAGACGCTGCGCGAGCTGGGACACCTGAAAGGCAAGGTGGGCACAATAATCGTCTCGTCCGCGATAATTGACGATGTAATCGGAATTATCGTGCTTACGTTCGTAATCGGCTTCAAGTCTGCAGAAGCC
The DNA here is from genome assembly GCA_051882615.1 of Oscillospiraceae bacterium. Classification (GTDB taxonomy): domain Bacteria; phylum Bacillota; class Clostridia; order Oscillospirales; family Ruminococcaceae; genus CAG-115. The sequence goes on along the minus strand of JBJESC010000202.1, from coordinate 4,654 downwards.
AAGCCTGTTGATGTAATCATCAAGACTGTTCTGTTCATCGTATTCAGCATTGTTATCGGCTTCTTGATTTACTGGCTGTTCAAATTCCTTGACAAGCGCTCGTTCCACCACCGCAGAATTCCGATTTTCGGTCTGGCGCTGTGCTTCTTTATGGCATACGCGGCGGAGCATTTCTTCGGAATTGCCGACATCACGGGCGCATACGTTGCGGGAATTATTCTCTGCAACCTGCGCGACGCCGAATATATCGCAGGCAAGATGGACATTTCAAGCTATATGCTTTTCGGACCTGTATTCTTCGCGTCAATCGGTTTGAAAACCAACTTTGACGGCTTCTCGGTTCAGCTTCTGCTGTTCTCGCTGGCATTTGTCGCAGTTGCGCTTCTTGCAAAGGTAATAGGCTGCGGCTTAACGGCAAAAGCGTGGAGGTTCAGCGTCAAGGACTCCCTCAAAATCGGCGTTGGTATGATGACGCGCGGCGAGGTTGCGCTGATTGTAGCGCAAAAGGGACTTGCCGTGGGGCTTGTTGATCCGCAGTACTTCACGTCCGTAATCCTGCTTATTCTGTGCAGCTCGGTTGCAGCTCCCATTTTGCTGAAGCTTCTGTATCGCGGCGAGGATAAGCCCGACCACCCGAACAGCGCCCAGATGGATTTGGACGAGACGGACGAAGTTCCCGCAGAATACTGATATATAAACATAAAACAAACCGCGCATCTCGGTATGAAATGCGCGGTTTGTTTTGTTGAGTGGGGAGTATATAAAATCGATGAAGGCTAAGAATACGCTGTGACTTTTGCTGATATTAGTCACGCTGGGCGAGAACTACCGTTCCGCTTACAAGGCTGATTTCTGCGATGTGCTTGTTGCTGCCGCCGAACTCGCCGTTTGTGCCCTTGCCGAGGCTGATAAACTTGCCCTTCTCGTTTCCGAGGTCGGTGCGTACCGTTCCCGAAACGCCGTCGAATTTTACGTTTACGCCGCTGTCCGCGGGAAGATTAACGTTCACGTTGCCGCTTACCGCCTTAACCTTGAGGTCGCCGTTCCACTCGGCATAGTCCACGGTAACAGTACCCGAGGTGACGTTGATGTCGCCCTCGCCTACCGCGCCGCTGTACTTGGTGTTTCCCGAAACGGAGTTTACTGCGTACTTTTCCGCCTTGTAGTCAGCCGTGATATTTCCCGAAGCCGCCGAGATTTTAAGCGACTTTGCCGCTCCGTCGGAGGGGTTTGTGATGTTGATATTTCCCGAAGCGGACTTTACGTTCACCTCGCCGAAGAATGCGTTTACGTTTACGTTACCCGAAGCGGTGTGGAGCTTGAAAACCTCCGCAGTTACGGCAGAGTCGGAAATCTCAACGCCGCCGCTTGCGGTGTTCACCTCAAGGGTTCTGAACAGCTTAACGGGGAGCTTCATTGTAATCCGGTAACCCTCGGCAGGCTTGGGCGAGAAGATTTTAAGTGTGGGAGTTTCCTTGATTGTGAGCTTCTTTCCGCAAAGGATTGCCTGAATTTCGGGCTTATCCTCAGGGTTGTCGTACTCGGCGGTAACGCCCTCGCCGTCGTAGGTTTCGACTACTATTTTAGCTCCCAGCGAACAAACCGCAACTTCCTCAATGTCGTTTGTGAATGTGTAGGTAACTTTTTCAGCCATGATAATTTCTCCTTTCAGAATTGTAGACAATAATGTTGGTGTTAATTAAAGTGAGGTAAGAATACCCTCCAAACGCGGACATTTCTCTTAATGTCGGAGTTCTCCGAAAAGGAGAAGCCCTTTGGCGACCTGAAAGAAAACCGCGTTGTAAACAATGATAAGCGTTTCATAGTGCAACCTTTCAATTATAAAAAAGCGGGAGCGTGTTGTGATGCTGTTATAATGTTAGTGAGAGTAAAGCGGAATTATGCTTGTGTGTTGTGAGAATGCTCCCGCATTTTAGCAAATCAATATGCGAAACGAGCAGGTTTATTATCAAAATATTCAAAGTTCAAATTAGGAGCTTCATCTGCGTCCAAAATCTTCACACTGCCTGAACCCAGACTTAGGTTGATTTTCGTTGTCGAAGATGAGAATACAGCTTTGCCCAGAATTATTTGACTATCGTCATCGTTATTACTGCACTTTATGTCTACGCCGCAGGCATCAACCTTCACTGAACCCGAAGCTATATTCGCATTGATTACCGCACCGTTTTTCTCAACATAAAGTCCGAGCGAGCCGCTTCCCATATCTATATCTGCTTCACCGAAATTTCCTGCGAATACAATATCTCCGCTTCCGCTGCCCATTTCGATTTCACTGTTACCGGAAACGCCGGTAAATTCAAAGCGCCCGGAACCTATGATTATTTCGGTAGAGCTTGCAAGCATATTGTTTATCATAGCCCTACCCGAACCGAGAGTAACACTGAATTTTCTGGAAATGAAGCTATCCTTTCGCTGCATCTCAAACGCTCCGGAACCGATTTCGATTATATTATCCTGTGCCGTAATATTATCCACATAAAGCTTGCCCGAGCCAAGCTTCAAATCAAGCTTGCTGTAAATTCTGGGCGGCAAAGTAATGGTTACACTTACGCTGTCGGAAAAGATAGCGTCGTCTTTAGAGAAAATAAGGTTTCCTATTCCCTTAAAAAAGTCGGAGGGAGATACGAATTTGGGGCTTATCTCGATTGTAACCTCTCTGTCGTCATAGTTGCCGTTTGCGGCGATATATGCAGAGCGCCCATTGGGAACCTGTGCCTTGATGAGGATTGTATTTCCCGAGCCTTCCTGAATAACGGTCTTGCCGCTTCCGCACAATACTTTGATAGAGTTGAATTCGTTATCCTCAATTTCCCATTCGTGAGTACCCGAATCAACCGTTTCGCCGAACAGCAATGTCCCTCCCACAATTTCGGAAACAAATCTGTCTGTTGACGAATTACTCTCGCCCGTAGTTCCAAGAATTGCGCTTGAAACCCAGAACCCGATAAAGCTCAGAATACAAACGGGAATTAAAAAGCATAATATCTTCTTCACAGTCAGCACCCCCTCTTAAACGTCATAGACTGCTTTGAAATGAAGCAGGACTACATACTTGATAAGCTTTATCAGCAGTCCCAACAGCATTGAAGCAACCACCGCGATTATTCCTGCAAGCGAGGTGAAGCCCACGGCGAGGAACACTCTGCTGATGAAGAAATATTGAATTTCCGCGAATGCCCCGATACCGTCCGAAATGAACATATCAACCGCCCACGCGAATACCGAGAACACTCCGCCTCCAATTGCGGGGATAAGCCACGACCACAGGATAACGTCCAGCAAAATTGCCACAAACAGCTTACCCGCATTTACGTTTGCTTTCATTCCCTTGAAATCGGAAAAGCTGCTGTAAGACTTATCTTTTTCCTCTTTCTTGGGTTTATCAAGGTTGACTGTGGCGCTTGCCGCAGAGGGGTTTCCGTTCGGATAAACCTCCTCAGTCTGTGCGGCGCTGTCAGCATTGACATTATTGCGCCTCTGCTCGTGTTCCTTATGCCTTTCCTCGTGCTCTGCCTTTGCCTTGTTAATCGCGTCGGCAGCGGACCTGCTTGCAGTCTTGACAGCCTCCGCAGCGCTCTTTCCAGCTTCGGTAACTGCGGACTTCACGTTGCTCGCAGCGAACGCGTCCGCAATTGCGTGTCCTGCAATCTTCGCTGCGTCAACCGCCGCTCTTCCCGCCTCGGAGAACGCGTCCGCAACGGACTTCTCCTGAGTCCCGGAAGCCGCACCCGCCGAAGCGTTCCCCGCTCCGTCTGCACTCCCGTCGCTTGCCGCCTCCGTCTGAGCGCCAACGCTCTGCGCGTTATCCTGCGCTGTGCCGCTCGCCGAAGCCGCGCCCTGTGAATTCGCGGTCGAATTCGGAGCTTCGGGATAAATCTCCTCCGTGAGGTGCTCTGGTGTGTAGGAGCGGATATTGTCGGAGTTCACAATGTCCTTAATATCCTCGGAAGCGTTATCCTTAACGAGGGACAAGTCCGCAGGAACACTGTGTCCCGGCTTTGTAAGGCTCACCTTTGCGCGTTCCACATCACGAGCCATAATGCTGTTTATGCGCTCGCTTTCCAGATTGAGGTAGCTTCTCGCAATCTCCTTGATGTCACCCAGGCTCTCCGCAACCTCGTTTTCGGGAATTCCGCGTATAAATCCGTCGGAGAAATGCTCCTCAAAATCCGAAAAAATCTCGTCTGTATCCTCAATGCCTATTCTATTCAGCTCATATCCGAGCAGTTCAAAAAATTCCTGCTTACTCGTCGCTTTCATTGATGTCATACTCCCCTTTCAATAATCTATTGATATTATCCGCAAACTCAAACCATTCTTCCGTAAGCCTTTCAAGCTCAGCCGCTCCGCTTTCCGTCAGCTTGTAGTATTTTCGCGGAGGACCTTCTGTGCTCTCCACAATGTAGCTGTCAATCAGCTCGGATTCTTTCAGTCGCTTCATAAGCGGGTAAATCGTACCCTCTGTAATCTCCATACACTTTGAAATACGGTTTACAAGCTCATAACCATAGCAGTCCCCACGGCTAACTACCGACAGCGCACAAAGCTCAAGCGTTCCTCTTTTCATCTGTGAATTCATATCAACACCTCTGCTCCGAGATACTTTATGTGGTTTTGTTAAAATGTTTTT
>JBJESC010000201.1:0-3185 GCA_051882615.1 Oscillospiraceae bacterium | reverse complement strand
ATTGAAACAGACGATGATTCGATGGTTCTTGTGCTTGCAGACGGTCTGGGAAGCGGCGTTAAGGCGTCCATTCTCTCCACGCTCACTTCAAAAATCATTGCAACGATGACCTCGCAGGGCATTGCGCTTGAAGAGTGCGTAAAGACCATTGCTGCAACCTTGCCTATATGTAAGGTGCGCGAGGTTGCTTACTCTACTTTCACGATAATCAGACTTATTCACAACGAAGAAGCTGAGATTATCTGCTACGACAATCCCGATGTAATTATGTTCCGTGAGGGCAGAATTTACGAAATCCCCTTTACAAATATGAACATCGAGGGCAAAAGAATCCATAAGGCAAGCATAAAGCTCCGCGAAAACGACACATTTATCGCAATGAGCGACGGTTGTATCCACGCGGGAGTAGGTATGTCGCTGAACTTCGGTTGGGACCGAAAGGAAATTGCCGAGTTTATGGAGACGCTCACCGATGTTGGGTTTACTGCAAAAACGCTCTCCACCGTACTTACCGACCAGTGCCTTAAACTGTACGGAGGAAATCCCGGAGATGATACAACGGCGCTTACTGTCAGAATTCGTTCCAGAAGCGTAATTAATCTGATGATAGGTCCTCCCTCCGACAGAAACGACTGCGACAAGATGGTTTCGCTCTTCCTTGCAAAAGAGGGAAAGAGAATTGTCTGCGGCGGTACGACCTCAACAATCGTGGCACAGTACCTGAAAAAGCCAATTGTACCTAATCTGAACTACTTCGACCCCGAAATCCCGCCCACCGCAACTATTGAAGGCATTGACCTCGTCACAGAGGGCGTTATCACAATTAACCGCGTCAATGACTACGCCAAGGACTATCTTGCAAACAACGAAAGCTACAAGCAATGGAACTACAAGCAGGATGGCGCGGCTATGATTTCGCGTATGCTTTTTGAAGAAGCGACAGATATAAACTTCTATGTGGGAAAAGCGGTAAACCCCGCTCACCAGAACCCCAACCTGCCCATTAACTTCAACATTAAGATGCAGCTTGTTAACGAGCTGTCCGAGAGTCTGAAGAAGATGGGCAAGAATATAAAAGTAAATTATTTTTAATGAAGAAAAGGAGAAATACTTATGGAACCCGTTCAGAACAACGGACAGAGACTTTACAAGTTTGACACTAAGGTTCAGTATCTTAAATACAAGGTGCTCAGAGAAGTTGCTCGTCAGGCTTGGGCAGGAACGCTTTTTGACAAGGTGCTCGATATTCCGAAAATCATTATTCCCGGAAACGAGCCTACAATGCGCTGCTGCGTATACAAAGAGCGTGCTATTCTTGCTGACCGTGTGCAGATGGCAATTGGCGGAGACAAGAGCAATCCCAACGTAATTGAGGTTATTGAAACAGCCTGCGACGAGTGCCCTATGGGCGGTTACGAAGTAACCGACGCTTGCAGAGGCTGTCTCGCACACCGCTGTCAGGACTCCTGCCGCAAGGGCGCGATTACTTTTGACAGCAATCAGAAGGCTCACATCGACAAGACGAAGTGCGTAGAATGCGGACTGTGCGCAAAGAACTGCCCCTACTCCGCTATTATGAACTTCACCCGTCCTTGTATGAACGCCTGCAAGGTTAAGGCTATCTCTATGAACGAGGATAAGGCGGCTAAGATTGATAACGACAAGTGTATTTCCTGCGGCGCGTGCGTTTATCAGTGTCCTTTCGGAGCAATCACCGACAAGTCTTTTATCATCAACGCGATTGATATGATTCAGCGCAGCGACAACAACAAGAACTACAAGGTGTACGCTATCGTTGCTCCCGCTATCGGCTCTCAGTTCTCTTATGCAAAGCTCGGACAGGTTGTAAGCGGCATTAAGAAGCTCGGCTTTTACACTGTTGTAGAAGCTGCGCTCGGCGCTGATATGGTAGCAATGATGGAGAGCCGTGAGCTTGCCGAAAAGGGCGACTATATGACTTCAAGCTGCTGCCCCGCATTCGTTGACTATATCCACAAGAACTTCCCGAATATGGTTGACCATATTTCGAGCAACCTCTCCCCTATGGCTGCACTCGGACGCTATATCAAGTCTACCGACCCCGACAGCAAGGTAGTATTTATCGGTCCGTGCACTGCAAAGAAAATGGAATTCCAGAAAGAAAGCGTTCGTCCATACGTTGACTGTGTTCTTACATTTGAAGAACTTCAGGCACTCTTTGACAGCAAGGATATTGATATTCGTGAGCTTGACGAGGACATTCTCGACAACGCAAGCTACTTCGGAAGAATATTTGCCCGCAGCGGCGGTCTTTGCGACGCAGTTGTTGAGGCTCTTAAGGAGCAGAATATCAACGACTTTGAGCTCAAGGCAGTATCCTGCGACGGTATTGAAGCGTGCAAGGCAGCACTTCTTAAGAAGAGCAAGAACCTGCTCGATGCGAACTTCATCGAGGGTATGGCGTGCGTTGGCGGCTGTATCGGAGGAGCAGGCTGTCTGACTCACGGCGAAAAGAATAAGGCAGAGGTTGACAAGTACGGCAGAGAGGCTCTTGAGAAAACCATCTCAGAGGCTGTAAGCGTAGTCAAAATGCCCGAATAACAGTATACAAAAAACGGACAAGCAATTGCTTGTCCGTTCTATTTTTTTAGCAAAAACTATTAACGCTTAGCCTCGGAATTAAGATTATCGGAAATTTTCTGCAAAACAGACGACATCTGTTCAAGCTCCTTGGCAGAAATTCCATTAAGCATTTCTTTCTGAGTTTTTTCAACAGCCGCAAGCATCTTCTGATACATCTTCCTGCCATTGTCAGTAATTGCAACGTGAGTTTCACGACGGTCGGCGTCATTCTTCACACGGGATACAATTCCGTCGCGCTCCATACTGCGAAGCGTAAGACTGATTGTAGGAGGCTTGAGACCGGTTATCTTCACAAGCTCCAGCTGCGTAAGGCTTTCGTTATCGCACAAAGTCTGCATTATGTTGCGATATGATGGTCTTATTCCAATTTTTTCAAGCTCGCGATATACCGCAGACGCAAAAAGGAAGCTTGTATGATTGATGTTCTCAATATACTTGTTAGTTTTAACCATCAGTGAAGTGTAATCCGTTGCCTTAATTATGTATTTACCCCTTGTTCTCATTTTCTTTTCTCCTCCCGAATCGTCATTGGCGTTGCCATTACAAGTACCCTTGGATTTTCC
>JBJESC010000200.1:0-3192 GCA_051882615.1 Oscillospiraceae bacterium | reverse complement strand
GTTTGCACCGAGAAATAGACAATATCGACATTATGTTCCAAAAGCCATGTTCTCGGCAGATCGCATACACACTCAGCCACGATTCTGAGCTTTTGCCGATTTTGTTTAGTCTGCATGTCCATCCTTGTCCCCGTCTTTCAGTTTGTCTACAATACTATCTGCCTTGCTGCAAGCCTCGTCATACTCAAAATCCTCGGCTGAGCTTTTGACATCGTCAAATAACTTTTCCAGAGCAACTCCGTTACAGGATTTTCCTGCAGCGTTTTTGCACAGTTCAGCGACCGCGTCACCGTCAAAGCCTTCGCAGGCAGAGCGAATTTTTTCAATCAGGCCTTCGACTTCTTCAAGCGTAATCACGGTGAGCTGTTCAATCGGCACTTCGTTTTCAAGGGAGTCCTCCGCCTTTTGAGGCTTATGCTTCGCAAGATACTCCGCGCCAATCGACGCTACTTTCTCATACATTTGGAGCAAGTACTCGTTTTTCTCCTCAATCGGTTTGTAGTCACCCGCCTTGCCTGCAAGCTCCAATTCTTTTGCAAGCTCGGAAAGCGTCTTGGAACCAATAGTAAGCGAGGTGCTTTTCAGCGCGTGAACTTCAATGACGTAGTTCTTCCATGACTTCTCATCGAACAGTTCCTGTATATATTTACGCTTTTGGTCGCTTTTTGTAACATACATTTCGAGAATTTCAAGATATGCCTCTACATCGCCGCCCGTGTAGAAAACGCCTGCCTTGGGGCTGAACATATCGTCTTCAGCGTCGCCCTCTGTCAGCGCAGCTTTGCGTTTCTCCTCGGTGAATTGCGCGTCCGATGTCGGCGCTTTGATAAGCTCAGCGGGCAGCCAGTTTTTCAGCGTTCTGTCCAGAGCGCTCAGCTCAATCGGCTTTGCAATAAAATCGTTCATTCCCGCTTCAATGAATGTCTCACGTGCTCCGTTTACCGCATTGGCCGTAAGCGCAATGATAGGAAGCTTCTTGTAGTAGTCGCCCTCCATATCGCGGATAATCCTCGTTGCTTCAATGCCGTCGATTTCGGGCATCATATGATCCATAAAGACAATGTGGAAGTCCTTTGAGCGCAGCAAGGAAAAGGCTGTCTTTGCGCTGTCAGCCGTGATAACCTGCATATTATACGGACGCATAAGGCCTGCCGCTACCTTGAGGTTAATCGGGTTGTCGTCCACAATGAGAACGCGAGCCTTCGGGGCAGTAAAGCGAATTGCAGTATTACTGCGTTCGCCGAGGTTCGTGATAATGTTGTCGTGGTTGAATAACGCCGCTACCGATAAGATGTAGAACGGCTTAAACATACACTTGATTGAGCCGGGCAGTTCAATTGCATTAAGCCTGTCCTGAATAACAACAATCTCCGTTTTCTTTGACTGTTCGATAAGGAATTCACTGTAAGGTATGTACTGTTCCTTGAGTACAAAAATGTGCGAGAACTCTTCCTCGGTGACCGCTTTTTTCAATTCCTCCATTGAATCAAAGAGCTCAATATCGGTATGCAGTGTTTCTCTGAGTTCGCTGACAATAAGCCTGTACTCGCTTGCAGTGCGAGGGTGGTCGTACTTGGAGAAGTCAATATAGCCCGCCGCGCGGATTTTATCCGCATCCTTTATCTTAATGAACGGCTCGGGATTGCTGACCTTAAGGGGAATAACGATTTTAAACTCAGAGCCCTTTCCGTACTCACTGGAAACATTGATAAAACCGCCCATCTGCGAAATAAGCAGCTTGGAAATGGCAAGTCCCAGTCCCGTGCCCTCTACGGAACGGTTTTTCTTCGTGTCCACCTGCTGGAAGCTGGAGAAGATTTTCTCCAGATCCGCCTCGGTAATACCGATACCCGTATCCGCTACCGATATAGTGAGGTTTATGCCGTAGTCGTGCTTCGTCTGGGATACTCTGATGGAAACGCAGCCCTCGCGCGTGTACTTAATCGCATTTGTTACCAGATTGATGAATACCTGACGAATTCGTATCTCGTCGCCTATCAGTCCCACAGGAATATCGGGATCTGCGTGGAAGATGATTTCCAGCTTCTTGTCACCCTTTCGGGTAACTGCCATATTGATGACATCATTGATGGTGGAAGCGATATTGAAAGTGTCTTCAATAAGCTCCATCTTTCCCGATTCTATCTTTGAAAAATCGAGAATATCGTTGATGATAGCAAGCAAGCTCCGCCCCGAATTCTGGATCTTAAAGCAATTCTCCTGAACAGTTTCACTGATGTCACGCTCACGGAGAATAAGCTCCGTCATTCCGATGATTGCATTCATCGGTGTACGGATTTCGTGGCTCATATTTGCAAGGAAGTTGCTTTTTGAGCTGTTTGCGGCTTCTGCTTCAACCAACGCATCGTTGAGCGCAGCGGTGCGGTTTGAAAGATAATTCGTGATATACCAGCCCAGAACTGCAAAGCATGACAGAATAAGCAGCGTCAGCACAGCCTCCGGAATTGCACCTACCGAAAAGTCGGGATCGAGGATTTTGAATACCAAGCCCGGTGCCGTTCCCACAAAGCACAGAACAGTAGTCACCAAATAGAAACGTCTGCTTTCGTACATCGACGCAATGACAATCGGCACAATAAACGCACTGAACACGATAAAGAAATCGTAATGCGAATAGGTGACGCTCATCATCATAAGCAGCAGCGCTACCATCGTCACGCGTTTTTCCTTATAGATGTCGATTTTTAACAGCTTTATTATCAATCTGCTCAAAAAAAGCATACTGAAATTAAATAACGATGTTAAAACGAGGTATCGGAAAAACATCCAATACGCATTGCCATCCTGATACTCGGGGTTTCCCGTCTTGTAGAGGACAATGTTCGTAATTATCTCAATTATGAATATACCTACCGCCAAGAAAACCTGAGCGTTTCTTAGCAGTTTGTTGCATCGGCGCAGGTTTTCTAAGGATTGACTGATCTCTTTCATTTCAAATCTCCCATTCTGCATATTAAGCGTAGCGCTAATTAAATTATAATGTATTTCGCACCGAATGTAAAGTGGATTTTCCTAATTTACGAAAAAATAAGTCATTTTGCGGAAACCTGTTACTTTTTTGGGGGGAAATATGGTATACTTTCCACAAGTAACAATTTTACTGCAATTATTTTGCAGAACTTTCTTACTACATTAACATAATAACGATTTTTATTTTAATTTACGCAAACA
>JBJESC010000199.1:0-3215 GCA_051882615.1 Oscillospiraceae bacterium | reverse complement strand
GGTATGGTAATGCAGGATTTCGCGCTGGTTGAGGACTTCACGGCGATTGAAAACGTGCTGCTTCCGCTGGACTTCTCAAAGCACAAAAAATCCAACCGACAGGAGAAAGCGCTCTCCGCGCTCAAATCGGTTGGAATGGAGCAGTATGCAAAAAAGCCCGTGAACAAGCTCTCGGGCGGTCAGAAGCAGCGAGTCGCAATTGCGCGAGCGATAGTCAACGAGCCGTCACTTATCCTCGCGGACGAGCCTACGGGCGCGCTTGATACAAAAACCTCCGCGGAGATAATGGACGTTTTCAGAAAGCTGCACTCCGAGGGTAAAACTATCGTAATCGTAACTCACGATTTGGGCGTTGCCGAGCAATGCGAGAGAGTAATCGAGATTTCCGATGGAATAATTGTTTCGTAATAACGGTTTGCGGCAGCTTTCGGGCTGCCGCAAAAATTATCTCACTATTTCAAGTTTACCCTTATCCATTTCGCAAACGGTATCGCAGAGAATATCAATATCCTCCGCAGAGTGAGAGGCGATAAGAATTGTCTTGCCTTGCTCTTTCAGGTCAAGAAGATACTGCCGCATATCCGCAACTCCGTCCTTGTCCAAGCCGTTCATCGGCTCGTCGAGAATAAGCAGGTCGGGATTTTCCATAATCGCTTGAGCAAGCCCCAAGCGCTGCCGCATACCGAGGGAATACTTGCGGACATGCCGCTTTAATTCGGGATTCAAGCCGACTTGTTCCATAGTTTGTCGTATATCTTCCTTGTTTATTCTTCCGCGCAAATCAGCAAGCAGCTTCAGATTTTTGTAGCCCGAATAATACGGAATAAACCCCGGAGTTTCGATGATAATTCCCGTGTTATCGGGAAAGTCGCAGTCCTTTCCGATACGTTTTCCCGAAACGGTGATTTCGCCCACAGTTGGCTTTACGAAACCGCAGATGCACTTCATCAGCATTGTTTTTCCGCTGCCGTTTCTGCCGATTAAGCCGTGGATTTTCCCTTGTCCGAAATGGACGGAAATGTCTTTCAGAATTTCATTCTTCTGCAAAGTCAGACATACATTTTTTACTTCAATCATTCAGCACTGCACCTCCAAAGAAATAGTATCATAATCAAATCGCTTAAGCGAAGCTATGCAAAAAATCAACGCTGCTGCGATAATTGCCACAAAATAAATAGCCGAATAAAAAACAGGAAAAATCGGCTCGCGCAAAAACTCGGTATAATGAAGCCAGACTATCGAATGAGCCATTGGGAACAGCCACATCATTTTGGCGTTTATCGAACAAAGTGACGCACCGAGTGCTATTAAAAGTCCGCAGACAACAATTCCCGCCGTTTTTCTTTTGGCGATTGAAAACGCAAGCAAAATCATTCCGAGAGAAAACAAGTAAGCGATAACAAACAATGTACTTTGCACAACCGCTGCTGGCAGCGACATTTGATTATACAGGTTTTCGGGGAGAAGCAGAACGCCGAAATTTTCGCTATGCTCGGGAAATTCAGACGCAAATCTTGTCGCTACAAGACTCCATTCCTCTCCCATAAATCCGCAAGTTATAACGCCTGCAACAGAAGCTGTGAATATAGCAAGTATATACGCCGCAGTCATCAGAAACAAGCGAATAATCTGTCCGCAGAACCAACTCTTCTTTCCAATACGGAAGATGTAAAAAATCGTGCTGCCATCGATTTTGGGATAATCCGAAATAAGCGTTAAAAATCCCAGCGGAAGTGTCAGAAGCACCATTCCCGAATTGAGCGTTGCGATAAACGGTTCAAGTGCATTCATCGGCTCTCCCATCATCACAGCATTTGCCTTAATCGGTTCTGTAACAAAGGAATAAATGAATACGCAAAGGCACAAAACAATTACTATTCTCGCGTTAACTATCCACTTTATAAACTCGACCCAAGCACAGGAGAGCGAGTTTTTCAGGCTGAATTTACCCATAAATCATTCTCCCTTGTCCGTTCGGCGTTCCATAATTATTATATATCCAAGTAGCATAAGTGCAGAGGATATAACCGCAACAGCGATAGTCAAATAAAGCATTGAGCCTGCTTCAAGATAGGGAATTTGCGATGGTGCATAGCTCTCAAACGGGAAAACCATTTGGAATATCTCACTATCTGTTTTGTTGGAAAGAATCTTTTTGGTTGCTGTATCAAGCATAAAGCGCATCAAAAACGGAACACAAAGGATTATGTAACGATTGCGGCAGAACGAGCTAAGAAAGAAGGCGGGAATTACATTCACAGCTCCGTAAATCAAAGACGACAACAGCTTTTTCAGTATTTCCGCAAAAACTCCATTTGGAGCACAATACTCCGCGAACGAGGGAGAATAGTATTCAAGTTTCGGAAAAGCGAATAACGAAAAAATCCCGAAAAGAATAACGCCTAGCATTACGCATATTCCTCCGCTTAACACCGCACAGATAAACTTCGAGAAATAGTATTTCAATCTTCGATTACGAAAAATTGCCAAGCGAAGATTGCCGCTGTTCCTTTCGGAGTTCTGCATAAACACAAAAGGAAACGACGCTAAAATCGGCAGAAACATTGCCGAATATCCGCAAAGAGCACTTTTAAAAACCGAAAGCGAACAAAAGGAGGTTTTGCTTTTCATAAACGACTTGTCAAACTTGAAGAGTGCCTCAAATGCGGAAAACGCTTTCATTGTTGAGGTGTCAACATAGACGCTCTCTGTAAAGCACAGCAAAAACGTCACAAATATTGCCGCCAAAAAACCTGTGCTTAAAATCGTTTTTTGAAAGTCGCATTTTAATGTTTTAATCATATTCCACATCCGATTGCATTTGCTGAACCGTGCTGTAAGCTTTCCCTGTAACCATATCAATATAAATATAATATAGTCTGTCGGTGTTGCCCGTCAAAGGCTGAAGAACGAACCGCCAACAAGGTCTTATGGTTATGGTTCTTCTCTCATAACTCTCATAGCTTTTGGAATCAGTCGGATACGAGCTAAAGTCTGAAAAAGATTTATTTGCAGCCGAAATACTTAAAACGTTAAAGTGCATATCCTCTGAAAGATATTCCGAGACCGTTTGCGCGGCGTTCTTCAAAGGTATAATAGAAGCGGTTGAACAGCTTTTTGTAACATCGTACACTGATGCGGGATTAAGATACCTGTATCTGCAAATCCTGTCTGACTTACACATTATCAGCTCTCCGCATGAATCACGTTCATTA
>JBJESC010000198.1:0-3223 GCA_051882615.1 Oscillospiraceae bacterium | reverse complement strand
TCTGCTCCGCAGCCTGTTTTTCTTCCTGCTGTGCCTTTATGAGATTATCAATGTAATTTCCCTCCACTATCTCCTCATAAGCCTTAATCAGCGTGTTAATGCGCTTTAAGGCGGTTTCCTCATCTTCGGGTTTCTCGCCCTCTGAACGCATTTTGTGTATCGTCCGCTGTAACTCCTGCGCCTTTGCATAAATGCTGTCACGAGAGGTCAACCCAAACTCTCAGATTGTGGCAAGCTGTTCCGATAGGTAGTTAATCCGAGCGTCATTTTGGAAGAAATAATACCGCCGCTTGTCCGTTTTCTTCGGGTCAAGACGGAACTGCTTGACAGCGGTTGTAATATTGAGAATGGTAATATGAAACCGCTTCTCAAACGGATTTGCGGTCTGCGCCTTGTCCCTTACGCTGTCGGTAAACATATCCTTTTCTGCTATGCGCTGTTCAAGGTTTTTCGGAAGATACTCGTCACCGAGGTTTTTCAGCCGAACAAAACGCTCTGCGTTCGGGCGCTTCACCGAAATGTACTTACCATACTTGACCTCATACCCACGCTCCTGCAAACGAAACAGCAAATCGTCAACGGTTTCCGTTCTATACACCAACCTGTCAATGTCGAGCTTAATCATCTCTCGGATAGTCGGAGCTTTCTCGTCAGGCTTGTAGTGAGAAGCGATTGCCTGCGCTGTCCTCAAAGCATAATCGGGAATATAGAGCGTGTTGCTTTCGGCAACGCAAGGTATTTTCGCACGAGCCAACCCGTCCGCTATGTATTGCAGCTTGTCGGGGCTGTAAATGTTCACGGGAACAAAATCAGCTCCTGCTTTCTTGCTCATATCCTCAAACTGCTGCCGTAACTTCGTTATTCTTTCACGCATAACGTCGTTCTGATTGTTTATTAGGACGGCTTCGTCAGAGGTCAGCTCCTCTGCGGGCTTCTTTTTCAGCTCGTTTATGTGAGCGTTAATGCTGCTGATTTGCTCCGCTTCGTGAGCAGCTTTCTTGAAATCCTCAACAGATAAATGCGGACGGTGAACATTTTTATCCTCCCGCCGTAAACCGTGTTTCAGCAAAATCTGCTCCATAACCGAACGCTCGCTCTCCGACCAAGCTGTCCACTCGTTCTCCATACGATTGCTTGAAGAAAAGCCTTGCTCCCGTAAAGCTCCGCTCATTGAGTTCTTTAACGAAAGCCCTCGCTGTCCTCTATGTGCAACGGGAACGAAGTCAATATGAAGGTGCGGTGTACTCTCATCAAGGTGCATAACCGCATTGAAAACCTTTAGGTTCGGATTTCTCTTTTCAAAATCAAGCATATACTCATTGAGCATAGCTTTCGCCGTTTCCCAATTTTCCGAGCCAACGCCGCAGTCGCGCAAATCGCCGAACTGCACAACCACCTCATAGAACAATTTTACTTTTTTCGATTTTTTGACTTGCTCGTAGTAATCGTGAATTTCTCGGTCGGGTCGTTCTTGCTTCAGATTGTATTCCATAATTGCCTCGCCAAAGACCTGTTGGTAAAAATCCCGCAAGTCGATTTTTGCGTATGTAATGTTGTCGTTCGTCCGTGAAACATCTACATTGTGAGCGGTGATAACTCGGTTGTTGTGGTCGAGGTAACCACTATCCACACGGAATGAAACCGACAGCCCGTTCGACTTTTTCTCACTCATAACACACATCTCCCTTCGTCTGTTTTGCAAATTTATCTTGTCTGCCGCACCTGCTCTTGAAAAGCCGTTTTTGAATTTATCTCATTATCGGCGGCAGCTGATAAAAAGCAGGTTTTCAATTTATCTTCAAAATGCCCGATTAAACCGTTTTAAGAAATTGAGCACATTTTGCGGCTGTTGTCGTTGTTGCTAAACTCAATAGTGATAGTGACAAGCTTCGCCCGTCATTATCACATTGAGTTGGGGATAAATCCCCAAACCCCTTTTCGCTTCCTGCTCCGAGATTTAAGATAAAATCTCAAAGCCCTCGAAGCCAGCCCACCCGTGAAACGAGGTAAAAGCAAAAATCGCTCTCAAACGACTGCACCGAGAGTAGGGGGTAAAATCCCAAACCTCTCACGCCCAACCACTTCGGAGAGGAGCGAAAACTCACCAAGCCCGACAAATTTTTCTTTTCAGATTTGAAAGAAAAATTCTCTCAAAGCATTTACGCGCTCCCGTACATATCGCGAGCAGGTTTTATCCTTTAGTATCTTGACAGCTAACTTTGGTTGTGGTAAAATTATAATTAAGCAAAGGGGTGATTATTGTGGAACCGATTTTTACAATGCAGTACGGTGAGTTTGCCGTAGCTGATTACTTATCTAAAAATATAAAAGGTACTTCTGTTTTTGTCCCTGCTTCCGCACAGGAAAAAGGAATTGATTTGCTTTTATACAAATATGCAAACGGGGTTAATACCACGAATACAATTCAAGTTAAAATGTCACGAACATATTATGATGTTAACCCAAGGTATCAGGGTATTCTTTGGTTTAATCGTTTCAGTGTTCCCAAGAATGCTAATTGGATTATCCTTGTTGGCATTTATGCGGATTTTTCAAATGACGCTGCAAATGCAAAATCAAAGGACACAAAGTGGAACACCATTATGCTTGCGTTTACAAACAAAGAAATGCAGAGGTTTATGGACGAGGTCAAGCTCAAAGGCGACCCTGATAAAGCCGATAAGATGTTCGGATTTGGATTTATCGGCAAATCAATAATCAATCAAACGCGAGGCTATTCAGAAGAAAGAGATATGACCAAATATCTGATTGAAAACCGTATAGCCGAAATAGAAAACTCCTTCATATAGTCTAATGCCCGCGTTTATACAGCGTGGGCATTTTCCATAAGCTGTTTACCGTGTATTCGTTCAGCCCTTTAACCGCTTCGGTACACTCCTTTATCGTCAGCATTTCGACCTTTTCGGGAACAGCGGTTGTTTCGGTTTTCGGCGGCTCGTTCTCAACAAGCTGTTCGAGCAGGCTGCTCATCGCCGCAATAATTTCTTCTCTCTTTGCGTTTGTCATAAAAGTTACCTCCTTAAATGGTGTTGTTTGGAATGTGGGGTGAAGCTTCGTCCATTGACAATATCCTACCACACGGCGCTTGACATAGCAATAGATTTTTGGTATAATAATAGGAATAAAGTAAGAATGGCATAACAAAGCGGTTTAAGATATTATTTGTACTAAAAACAGGCAATATAAAACGGTAAAATAATAG
>JBJESC010000197.1:0-13372 GCA_051882615.1 Oscillospiraceae bacterium | reverse complement strand
ATAACGTCGCTTGCGAGAACGCAAGCCTGCTCCGCGCCTTGCGCCGCCACTTCTGCGGCTTTTCCATGGCAATACACGCCGCAGCAAGCCGCTTCAAGCGGAGAAAGCCCCTGTGCCGCCAAAGCGCCGATTATCCCGCACAGCACATCGCCGCTGCCGCCCTTGGCAAGGGCGGGATTGCCCGAAGTATTGACGAAAACCTGCTCTCCGTCCGTAATTACGGTATTAGCACCTTTCAGCACGATTACAACTCCGTACTCGGCGGCAAACCGCTTAGCCGAGGTTATTCTGTCGCGCTGAATTTCCGAGGTGGAAATGCCGCTTATTCGGCTGAATTCCAGCGGGTGGGGCGTGAGGATAGTTTTGCCTGTCCGTTCCTTCAGTACATTTATATTTTCCGCGATTGAATTTATTCCGTCAGCGTCAATTACAACAGGACAATCGGCGTTCCTTATGACATATTCCGTGAGGTTTCGCGTGTTTTCGCTGTTTCCCAAGCCGCAGCCAATGCAGACCGCGCTCATTCGCGGGAGAATTTGCGATACCTTATCCGCGGCTTCTCCCACAAAGCCCTCCTCCGTTTCGGGGAGCGGGAGATACGTTGTTTCGGGTATTGCTCCGCACAGCGAACGCACTGCCGAAACGGGTGCTGCAAGCGTACACAGCCCAACTCCGCTTCGCAGCGCGGCACGGGTGCTCATAGCGGCTGCTCCGCAGTACGAGAGGCTTCCCGCGATATTCAGCAGCCGCCCGAACGTCCCCTTGTGCGAGGTGGGAAATCTTTTCGGCAGGCAATAGCGGAAGCTATCGTCCGTCAGAACGGCAACGCTGTCTTCAAAACAATCCTCGGGAATACCTATATCCAGAAGCTCAATCTCGCCGTGGATATTGCGGCATTCGGGGACGGTAATGCACTGTTTCATTGCCGCCAAGACAAACGTTTTGTGCGGACGGAGGCTGCCGTCTGCTATGCTTCCGTCGTCCGAATTAACTCCTGCGGGGACATCTGCGGAAATCCGCACAGCCGAGCCCTTTATACTCCGGAAGGCTTCGCGGACAGCTTCGGGCAGCTCGCCGTGAAAGCCCGTGCCAAACACGCATTCCACAGCCATTTCCGCGCCCTCAAGAAGCGATTTGCACTCCTCGCGGCGCTCCGAATAATCGAAAATCATTTCCGACGGAAATTTCTCGAAATACTCGCGGGCGCAGTCGGTTTTCGGTGCTCCGCAGAGCAATATTACGCTTACGGAAAAGCCGTTCTCCGAGAGCGATTTGGCGATTACAAACCCGTCCCCGCCGTTATTCCCCGCTCCGCACAGGACAACCGCCGAGCAGGGCTCGTAATCCTCAATAATCCGCGCTGCAATCTCGTTTCCCGCATTCTTCATCATCTCCGAAAACGAGATATACCTCTCGTCACAGCGCTTTTCCGCCGCTTTCATCTCAGCTGTATTCACAAGATAGTTCATAGCGTTCTCCTTTAAAAATAAAACCGCCCATTCGGACGGTTTTGTCTTAATCTTTTCTTGATATTCTCTCCACGCAGAATGCCACCATACTGCTTGCCAATTCCGCCGCCTGTTCCGCTGTAAGCCTTTCGGGGTGGTTGTGCCATTCAAGATAGGAGTTGAAAAATCCTCCCACGATAAACGAAGAAATCATCGAAATATCATCGGTTCTTCTGCATATCTGCGCCAACAGCTTGTCCGTGGTTTCCTTAATAACGTGTTTCAGCCTTGAAATCAGCATTCCGCGCATATCAACGCGAACCAGCTGGAAATAGTAATCGAACTCGCCCGAAATCAGGTCGTTCAAGCCCATAAACAGATTATAGGCAGATGTCCTGTACTCTTTCACGTCAAAATTACGCATAAGCTCGGTGAGAGCCTGAACCAAATCTCCCTCAATCTCGTCAAGAATATCGGTTATGCTGCGGTAATGCGTGTAGAATGTCCGTCGGTTAATATTGGCTTTCTCAGTAAGCTCGCTTATAGTAATGGAGGAAATGTCCTTCTCCTCCATTATCTTGAAAAGAGCCGCCTTAATCGCTTTTTTTGTTCGGATAACTCTCTTGTCCGAGTCATGCCGAGCAACAGTATCGCTCATCGGAAGTGTTCCCCTTATAGTGTTTTTTCGTGGGCAAAGCCGCTGAATCGGGTTTATTCTGCCCTCTCAATACATTATAAAACTATTTTTGTGAAAAGTCAATTGTTTTCATTGGTTGATACAACCAAAAAGCGTTTAATACCAACCGCAAAATTAGTCAAAGAGCACAATTTTCTTCAATTTCAGCGTTTCTTTAACATCAATTACACGCTGATTTGCGCTTCCCTTCCAATGGAGCTTGGGGTCGAACTGCGCCTTAACAAACTCTCCGTCAACAATTACGTCAACATACTGAATCAAATCAAGCTTGCAAATTTCCTCAAATGTGTATCCCGTATACAGCCAAATATTCTTCTTCGGAAAGAGCGCATGAAACTTCTCACACAGCCGCGTAACCTCGGCGCGGTTCTTCGGGTGGAGCGGGTCTCCGCCGCTGAACGTAATTCCGCTGATATAGTCGGGCTTCAGCTTCTCGAAAAGCTCCTCCTCCGCCGCCTCGTCAAAGGGAATTCCGCCCTCGATGTCCCACGTTATGGGATTCTGGCAGCCCTCGCAGTGATGATTGCAGCCCGCAACCCACAGCACTGTGCGGAGCCCGTCTCCGTTCAGCATATCGTCCGTTGTAATGTTATGATAACGCATTTCGTTCCTCATCTCTAAGGTTTTTAAGCGGATTACATACTCTTTCTGTCAGCAATTTCCGCCATTTTTGCGGCGTTAAGGCGCGTGTCGCCCTTAACTCTCGAATAGCTCAGGTAGCCGTTCATACGGTCAATCTTGGTCAGATTGCTGGAGCCGCACTTCGGGCATACGTCCATTTCAAGCTGCTGGTATCCGCAGTCGTCGCAATATGCGAGAGATAGGTTTACTCCCTCGTAGAAGCCCTTCTGCATTGCGCGGCGAACTAGGCTCTTTACCGCGCCCTTGTTGTAATCAACGGGGTAGCGTACATACTGTATCTTTCCGCCGTTGAACAGGTTCCAGAAGCGCTCCTCGCGGTTCTGCTTCTCGATAGGCGTGATGTCCTCGCTTACATGGCAATGGAACGAGTTGGAAACGTATTCTCTGTCGGAAACGTTCTCGATAATTCCGTACTTCTTGCGGAACTGCTTTATCTGCAAGCCGCAAAGGTTCTCGGCAGGAGTTCCGTATATTGCGTAGAGGTGTCCGTCCTCTTTCTTGAACTCGGCAACACGCTTATTGATGTATTCCATTGTCTTGAGCGCAAAGCTGCCGTCCTCCGCAATGGACTTCTTGTCCACAAGCTGCTCCAGCTCGTTAAGCGCGGTAATTCCGAAAGAAGCGGTCGCGTATTTCAGCAGCGGCTTAATCTTATCGTGGAAGCCGAGGTGGCCGCCAAGGAAACCTCCCTCGCAGTAAGCAAGCGGGTTGGTGGAGGCGCGCATTTCTCCAAGATAGTCATAAGTCTTGATATGGATTTTGCGGATTAAGTTCAGATAGTAGTCCAGAACCTCGAAGAAGTCCTTGCCCTCCTGAACGGATTTAGCATAAATCATCGGCAGGTGCAGCGATACCGCTCCGATATTGAAGCGTCCGACGAATACGGGCTTGTCGTCCGCGTCGGCAGGCTCTGCTCCTCCGCGCTCAAACCACGGAGAAAGGAACGCACGGCAGCCCATAGGGCTTATTATTCTTCCGTACTTCTTGTACATATCGGCTACATAGCCCTCTCCCGTAAGCGAGAGCCAATCGGGGTACATCGCTTTCTGCGAGCATTCAATTCCCGCCTCGAAAACGTCCTCAAGCTCGCCGCCCTCGCCATGGAGCTTCTCATCATACAGGAACACGATTTTCGGGAACAGCACGGGCTTCTTGCAGGACTTCTTGCCCTGTCCGTTCTTGCGTACTTCCAGCATAGTAATCGCCGCCATCTTGGCGAACTTACCTCTGCCAACGCCCGCAGTCATTGTAATGAACGGGTAGTCGCCGCGGCTGGAGGATACGGAATTGAACTTGTACTCCCAGCCCTGGAAGCCCTGTTCAAAGTCCACCTTAACGTCCTTCATCGCCTCTCTGTCGGCAACCTCATCGGACAGACCGAGGGATTTATAACGGTCAAACTGCTTCTTGTAGGTCTTTTCGGCATACGGTTCGAGAAGCTCGTCCACACTCGCTACCGTAAAGCCGCCGTACTGCTGAGAAGCCGCCGCAAGCGTAACGTCTCCGATTACATCGAACGCTACCGCAAGGGTTTTCGGGTCGTTGTACCAGAGATTTCCCATCTCAAAGCCGCCCTCCATAACGCTCTTCATATCGAACAGGCAGCAATTCATCGTGTCGCGGCGCGCGCTCATATCGTGAACGTAGATGTATCCGTCGCGGCAAGCCTGAAGCTCCTCCGAAGTCATAAAGAACTTCTTGTACAGCTCCTTGTTCAATTCGTTAAGGATAAGCGAACGCTTGGTGGATACCAGCGCAGAGTCGGAGTTGGAGTTCTCCTTATCTCCGATATACATTATGGACTGGCTCTTTACATACACCTCGTCCAGCATATGTACGAAGTCCTGCTTGTAGTTGCGATAGTCCTTATAGCTCTTCGCAACGGCGGGATTGGTCTGTTCGAGAGCGCTTTCAACGATATTGTGCATCTCGGAAATGAAGATTTCGTCCTTTCCCGACTCAATTGCCTTATCGGTTACATACTTGCAGATGAAATTCAATTCCTCGGGAGTGAAGCTGTACATAGCCCTCGCCGCAGATTTGTTCACAGCATTCACAACCTTCTGAACATTGAATTCTTCCTTGGTATTGTCCTTCTTAACTACTTTAATCATCACAAGACTTCCCTTTTCAACATAATTACGGCAGTTGTCACAATCGGGCAAAATCAAAATATGCCCCATTCAACCAACCGCAAACACAATCAATAGTGCTTATCGTCTATTATAGCACATAAACTTGTGCCCGTCAATGGGTTTTCCCGGGATAAAATTTTTTCGTTATTTTTAACAAATTTTAAGGATTATTCTCTCTGCGTCCCTTGGTTATGGGAAGTAACATATTCATTGATTACCGATATAAATTTCTTACCGTAACGCTCGGCTTTCTTGGTGCCCACTCCCGAAATTTTAAGAAAATCGTCAACAGTAAGCGGCAGCAGCGTACACATTTCAATCAGCGATTTGTCGTCAAACACAACATGGGGCGGCACTCCGAGGATAGAAGCGGACTTATTCCTCAACGCGCGAAGCTGCTCAAACAGCTCGGGATTTGGAATTTCAACGGCAGCGGCAGGTGCGGCGCTCTTACGCGCTGTTTTCATTCGGATTGGCTTCCTTTGGCGTATCGCTTCGTCCGCTTCGGGAGTAAGGGAACAGCTCTTCCGTCCGATTGTTTCTCTGATATAGCCCTTGGATTTCAGAAACAGCGCGATTTTCTCAACCCGCGCCTTATCCTCGCCGCGCATTATACCGTATGTAGATAGCGTGGTGTACTCCTCGGGGCAGTCGCCCACCAGAACTCCGCACACGCCCGCAATCGGGAGTTCCGCGCCGCGCTGTTTCAAGCGGTATATGCAGGACAGGATTTTCTGCGACTCCACCGTGATGTCCTCCACGGAATACCCCTTTACGCAATTGGAGCACCACTCGCACTCGGACTTTGTTTTCTCGCCGAAGTATTTCAGAATATACGAGCGCAGACAGCCCTTTGTTTTGCAATACCCCACAATCTTGTCAAGGCGCGATAAATCGCGGCTTATCAGCATATCCCGCTCTCTGTCGGGAATATCACCCTCATTGTGGGACGCTTCTATCATATACTCCGCAAGCCGTCTGTCGCTCTCGCTGTAAAGCAGAATACACCGAGCCGAACCGCCGTCCCGTCCTGCACGGCCAGCCTCCTGATAGTAGCTCTCCAAATCCTTGGGGCAGTTGTAGTGAATAACAAGGCGCACATTGGACTTATCTATTCCCATTCCGAAGGCATTTGTAGCGACTATTATATCCAGCCTGTCGCAGATAAAGTCCTCCTGAGTCTGCTTTCTTTCCGCAGCAGAAAGCCCCGCGTGGTACATTCCGGCGCGAAATCCGTGAACACAGAGCATTCCGCACACGCTTGCCACATTCTTTCGTGTGGCGCAATACACGATAACAGAGCCGTTTGCGGGCTTTGAAAGGATTTCCAGAAGCTCCGTATCCTTGTTTTCGGGCTTTCTTACCTCAAAATACAGGTTTGGTCTGTCAAAGCCCGTAGTGACCTCAAAGTGGCTCTGTAAAGCCAGAATAGACACAATATCGCGCTTTACGCGCTCGGTAGCCGTGGCGGTAAACGCCGCAACTACGGGACGAACGGGCAGACTGCTAACGAAATCGGCAATCCTCAGATATGACGGGCGGAAGTCCTGCCCCCAATGGGACACGCAATGAGCCTCGTCCACGGCTACCAGCGGGATTTCAAGCGACCTCACCAGCGAGGTGAAGCGCGGAGTTCCTAAGCGTTCGGGAGCAACGTAGAGTATGCTTATCCTGCCGTTGTAAGCGGCGCGGAATACGTTCTCGCACTCCCAATCGTCCATTGAACTGTTGATGCAGGCGGCGTTAATTCCGTTCTGAATAAGCGCCTCGGCTTGGTCCTTCATCAGCGAAACCAGCGGCGAAATTACGATAGTCGTGCCGCGCAGCATAAGCGCGGGAATTTGGAAGCATATTGATTTGCCCGCGCCCGTCGGCATAATCCCAAGGCAATCGCGTCCCGAAAGGATACTGTCAATAAGCTGCTCCTGAGCCGCGCGAAACGAGTTGTGCCCGAAATAGCGGCGCAGCAAATCCAGCTTCATTGAATTTCGGTTCATATCGTTCAAGCTCCCGCGCCTCCCCTCTCATGCAACGCAAAATTGGGAGCAAATGCTCCCAATTTTACTCTGATTTGGCTTAACAATGCCGTTCATAGGCATTTGTAAAAAGTTGGATTTTCCCGTTTTCGGTAAACAAAAATTACTTTGTTCCGAACAGTCTGTCGCCGCCGTCGCCTATTCCGGGAACAATGTACAAATCCTCGTTAAGTCCCTTGTCGATTGCTCCACAGATAATCTGCACATCGGGGTGCGCTTCCTGAAGCGCCTTAATTCCCTCGGGGCAAGCGAGTACGCACATAAACTTGACGTTCTTTGCGCCCGCGTCCTTGACAATCTTCGCGGTATGAATAGCGGAAACGCCTGTTGCAAGCATAAGGTCGAGAATAATAACCTCGCGGTTTGCAATATCGAACGGCAGCTTGCAGTAATACTCCGCTGCTGTGTTTCCGTTCTGCTTATCGCGGTAAATTCCGACGTGTCCTACCTTAGCGGTGGGAACAAGCGCCAGAGCGCCGTCTACCATACCTAACCCCGCGCGCATAATCGGCACGAACGCAAGCTTTCTGCCGCTGATAATCTTAGAATCTGCAAGCTCTCCGAGAGGAGTTTCAATTCTGACCTCCTTCAGGGGCAGGTCGCGGGTAGCCTCGTAGCACATAAACATAGAAATCTCGTGAACCAGCTCACGGAATTCCTTTGCACCCGTGTTTTTGTCGCGCAGAAGCGTTACCTTATGCTGAACCAGAGGATGGTCGCAGACAATTACATTTTCAAAATTTTCCATTTACTTTCCCTCCAACTCCATAATTTTATCAACGCGGCGCTGATGGCGTCCGCCCTCAAACTCCGTATTTATAAACAAATCAAGAATATCGCAGGCAAGTCCGTTGCCGATTACCCGTCCGCCAAGGCAAAGCACGTTGCAGTCGTTGTGCAGACGCGTAAATCTTGCGGAGAACGTGTCGCCGCATACCGCCGCGCGAATTCCCTTAACCTTGTTCGCCGCCATAGACATTCCGATTCCCGTTCCGCACACGAGAACGCCCTTATCGCACTCGCCGCTTGTCACCTTTTCGCAGACCTTAACGGCAATATCGGGATAATCAACCGTTTCGCCGTTGCAGCCGAGGTCAACGAATTCGACGTTGTTCTCCTGCAAATGCTTAATCAAAGCGGTTTTCATCTCATATCCGCCGTGGTCACAGCCTATTGCTATCATTTTTATGTCCTCCCAAATTTTTGTTCTACCACAATTATACTACTATTTTTTCCCGAGGTCAAGTGGTCTCGGAATTTTTTTGATTTCTCTCGCGCTCCGCCTGAGGTATTCTCAGATAGCCCGGCATAAGCTCTTCGGGGGAAATGCGGGGTTTTCCCTCTGCCGCGAAGCATACTCCGCTGCCCCGCTGATAGCGAAGAGCAAAAGGCGCGAGTTCTCCGAACTCTTTCCCGCCGTTAAGCGTTGCAAACTCCGTGAATGCGAGCTCCGCTCCGTCTCCCGCAATGTACAGTTTCCCACCGCTATTGAAATCGGGGCGGGAAACCTCCGCGAAAAGCTCCTCAACGGAAATCGCTCTATCCTCGCAAATTCGCGTTATTATGCCGTTTTCGGACTTAAAAAGTGCATTGTAAACCTGCTTTCTCCGAGCGTCCATACAAGCACAGATTATCCCGTCAAAGCCGCGAAAATTCTGCGCGATTGCTTCTAACGTAGACACCGAAACGCACGGAATTCCCGCTCCCGAGCACATTCCCTTAACGCAGGAAATCCCGATGCGAAGTCCCGTAAACGAGCCCGGACCTGCCGTTACCGCCACGCTCTCCATATCCGAGAGCGCAAGTCCCGCGCCGCGCAGCATATCCCGCACCATAGGCAGAAGCGTTTCCGAATGGGTATGCGCCGTGTTGAGAAACTGCTCCGCTATTATCTTTCCGTCCTCGCACACGGCGCAGCTCGCCGTAATCGCGGAACTTTCTATTCCTAAAACCATACGTCTTTCCTCTTTTTCAGCGTCCCACACCCGAAACGAGTATCCTGCGCGAGCTGTCGCCTGTCTTTTCAATCCGCACGGTGTAGACGGCACGTTTTCCGTCGTCCAAATCGGCGGCAAGGTCGGGGATATTCTCGCTCCATTCGGCAGCGATAATTCCGCCCCTCGTCAGATAATCGAAAAACCCGATAGAATACAGGTCGTCGTAATTCTCCAGACGATACAGGTCGAAGTGGAACAGCGGCAGCCTGCCCTCGTACTCGTTGACAATAGCGAATGTCGGACTTGTCACCGCTTCTTCAACCAGGAGCGCCTCGCCTATTCCCTTGGTGAACGCCGTTTTCCCCGCGCCGAGGTCGCCCTCGTACAGAACCACGTCGCCGGCTTTCAGCGTTTTCGCAAAGTCGGCGGCTATCTGTCGGGTTTGCTCGGGGCTGTCGGAAATGAACTCCCGATTTTCCATATCAGAAAAGTCCTGTAATAACGCCGTTTTCGTCAACGTCAATGTTATTCGCCGCGGGAACCTTGGGCAGTCCAGGCATTGTCATAATATCGCCCGTATATACAACCACGAAGCCCGCGCCGCTGCTTGCCGCAACGTTGCTTACCGTAATGTTGAAGTTCTCGGGCTTGCCGAGCTTTGCGGGGTCGTCGGAGAGCGAATACTGCGTCTTTGCAACGCATACGGGAACCTTGTCAAGTCCGAGCGACTCGATTTCCTTGATTGCCTTGTCCGCCTTTGCGGTATATACTACGCCGTCTGCGCGGTAGATGTTCTTTGCGATAGTTTCAATCTTCTCCTTGATAGTGAGATTCTCGTCATAAAGGGGCTTGAAGTTGCTCTGCTCGTTCTCGCAAGCGTCAACAACGGCGTTTGCAAGCTCGATTGCGCCCTCGCCACCCTTGAGGAATACATCGGAGAATGCGCAGCGTGCGCCCTTCTCCTCGCAGTAATCGCGGACAACCTTGATTTCAGCTTCGCTGTCGGTTTCAAAGTGGTTTATTGCAACGACTACGGGAACACCGTACTTGCCCATATTCTCAATGTGAACGCCGAGGTTTACGATACCCTTTTTGAGCGCTTCAACATTCTCGGTCTTGAGGTCAGCCTTAGCTACGCCGCCGTTGTATTTCAGCGCACGGATAGTAGCTACAAGCACGATACACGAGGGCTTAAGTCCCGCAAAGCGGCACTTGATGTCGAGGAACTTCTCCGCGCCGAGGTCGGAGCCGAAGCCCGCTTCGGTTACGGTGTAATCCGCGAGTTTAAGCGCAAGCTTCGTTGCACGAACCGAGTTGCAGCCGTGAGCGATGTTAGCGAAAGGACCGCCGTGGATAAGCGCGGGGTTGTTCTCCAGAGTCTGTACGAGGTTGGGGTTAATCGCTTCCTTAAGCAGCGCGGTCATTGCGCCTACCGCCTTGAGGTCACGCGCAAATACGGGCTTGCCGTCGTTGGTATAAGCCACGAGAATATTCCCAAGGCGCTTTTTGAGGTCTGCAAGGTCGGCAGACAGGCACAGGATAGCCATAATCTCGGAAGCTACGGTAATCTGGAAGTGATCCTCGCGCGGAACGCCGTTCAGCTTTCCACCCATACCTACAACGCAGTTGCGAAGCGCTCTGTCGTTCATATCAAGGCAGCGCTTCATCAGAATTCTGCGAACGTCGATATTCAGCTCGTTGCCCTGCTGAATGTGGTTGTCGATAAGCGCACAGAGCAGGTTATTCGCAGCGGTGATTGCGTGCATATCACCCGTGAAGTGGAGATTGATGTCCTCCATAGGAACTACCTGAGCGTATCCGCCGCCGGCAGCGCCGCCCTTAACACCGAATACGGGACCGAGAGACGGTTCACGGAGCGCAAGGCAGGTCTTCTTGCCGATACGGTTCATACCGTCGCACAGTCCCACGGAAGTGGTGGTCTTACCCTCGCCTGCGGGAGTGGGGTTGATTGCGGTTACGAGAATGAGCTTGCCGTCGGGATTGTTCGCGGTTCTGTTGATGAGAGCCTGTGACAATTTCGCCTTGTAGTGTCCGTAGGGTTCGATTTCCTCGTTGGAAATGCCGAGCTTTTCGGCAATTTCCGAAACCTTCATCATCTTGGCATTCTGAGCAATTTCAATATCTGTAAGCATAAGTTACCTCCTATAATAAACCGAAAACAATGGTTTTCAGCGTTCTTACAACGTAATCTGGTCTATATCGTCAGACATCATTCCCGCCTGAGGGATAGTCTTTATACGGAAGCGCTCAACGTCCTCCGAAGGCTCTCCGATAAGCCGCACCGAAGCAAGCTCCGTCTTTGTCAGGCGCATTACCTGAACGCCCTGAGTGTCACGCGCAGACTTTGCAAGCACAAGCGCGGTGTTGAACACAATCGCCTTGCCCGCCGCCGATTGCAGCATAAAGTCCGCGTCGCCGTCTATCACGAACATTCCCACAACCTCCGACAGGTCGGAATATGCGTTCTGGAGCTTCTTGCGCTTGGTCTTGGTTTCAAAGCTTGCGAGCGGGATTTTCGCGCACTTTCCGTTCTTGAAGAATATCACAAGCGTTTCGGTGAACTTCTCCGTTACCGCAAGGAATACGGGCTGTTCGCCGTCGTCCATTCCGAGCTTTGCCGAAACGAAATCACCCATCACGCTCGCCTTAATCTCGGGGAAGTCGGAGCAGCGCGACTTGTAGCACTGGTATTGATTGGTGAAGAACAGCAGCTCGCTGTTGCTCGACACCTCTGCCGAGTAGATAATCTCGTCGTTCTCTTTGAGCTTCTGCTCGCCGCTCATTCGCAGCGACTTGGGCGTAATCTGCTTGAAGTAACCCTCGCGCGTGAAGAAAATGTTCACGGGGTAGCCCTCGGGCTGCACCTCCTCAATCTCCTCGTCTGCCGCTACATCGTAAAGGAACATTGTGCGGCGCGGCTGAGCGTATTTCTCGGAGACCTCTTTCAGCTCCTCAATTATCAGCTTGTCGATTTTCTTCGGAGAGTTCAGAATTTCCTCCATCTCCTCGATTTCCTTTGCGAGAGAGTCTGTCTCCTCGGTGCGCTTGAGAATATACTCGCGGTTTATGTGACGGAGCTTAATCTCCGCAACATACTCAGCCTGAGCCTCGTCAATGCCGAAGCCTATCATCAGGTTGGGCACAACCTCCGCTTCCTCCTCGGTTTCTCTTATCAACCGGATTGCGTAATCTATATCCAAGAGGATTTTTTTCAGACCGAGAAGCAAATGCAGCTTCTCCTTCTTCTTGGTGAGGTCGAAGTAAATTCTGCGCTTTACGCACTGGCGGCGGAAATCCGTCCACTCGCTGAGTATCTCGTAAACACCCATTACACGCGGAGTTCCCGCAATCAGCACGTTGAAGTTGCAGTTGAAATTCTCCTGCAAGGGGGTGAGCCTGAACAGCTTCTGCATCAGCGCGTCGGGGTCGCAGCCCTTTTTCACGTCAAACGCAAGCCGTAAGCCGCTCAAATCCGTTTCATCGCGGACGTCCGAAATTTCCCTGATACGCCCGTCCTTTACCAGCTCCACCACCTTGTCGATAATCGCTTCAACGGTAGTGGTAGGCGGGATTTGCGTTACTTCGATACAGCGCGCCTCGCTGTCGTAGTTGTACTTTGCGCGAACCTTAACCGCTCCCAATCCCGTGCGGTAGATTTTCTCCATCTCTGCTTCATCATATACGATATAGCCGCCACCCGCGAAGTCGGGACCTTTCAGCGTGGAAAGCGCGTTGTGCTCAGGGTCTTTAATCAACGAAATCGCGGTTTCGCAGACCTCTGCCAGATTGAACGAACAAATCGTGCTCGCCATTGAAACGGCAATACCCATATTGGAATTGACGAGAATAGACGGGAAGCGCACGGGGAACAGCGACGGCTCAACCGTGGTGTTGTCGTAGTTCGGCACCATATCCACAGCGTCCTTGTCGATTTCCGCGAACAGCTCCGCGCTTATGCTCTCCAGCTTCGCTTCGGTGTATCGTGAAGCGGCATACGCCATATCGCGCGAGTACGCCTTGCCGAAGTTGCCCTTGCTGTCGATATAGGGGTGGAGAAGCGCCTCGTTTCCTCGTGCCAGACGCACCATTGTTTCGTAAATCGCCGCGTCACCGTGAGGGTTTAAGTGCATTGTCTGTCCCACGATATTCGCGGACTTGGTTCGCGCTCCGTTCAGCAGTCCCATCTTGTACATCGTGTACAAGAGCTTTCTGTGAGAGGGCTTGAAGCCGTCAATCTCGGGCAGAGCTCGTGACACGATAACGCTCATCGCGTAGGGCATATAGTTCTCTTCAAGAGTTTTTACTATATCGGTTTCTATAACCTTTCCCGAACCCTCGATATAGGCGTCGCGGGTTTTCGGCTCGGTCATTTTTGTGGTCTTTTTCTTCAAGTAGATTGCTCCTTGTCTTTTATACTAAGAGGTTCCAAATCAGGACAAATCCGCCGCGTCAAGAT
>JBJESC010000196.1:0-3244 GCA_051882615.1 Oscillospiraceae bacterium | reverse complement strand
TTCACTGCCGAAAACGGCGAGGACGCGCTTGCCGTGCTGGAAAAAGAACACATTGACGTTGTAATTCTGGACGTGATGATGCCGAAAATGGACGGATTTTCCTGTCTCAAGCTAATCCGAGACGCGGGAATGACTATGCCCGTCCTTATGATTACTGCAAAGGACGGAGCAGAGGATAAACGCCGCTCGTTTTTGCTTGGCACGGATGACTATATGGTGAAGCCCGTTGACGAAATCGAGATGCTGCTGCGGATAAAGGCGTTGCTTCGCCGAAGCAGGATTGCCGAGGAACAGCGGCTGGTAATCGGCGGCACGGAGCTTGTTTACGACTCGTTCTCCGTGATAAAGAACGGGGAAGCAATGGTGCTGCCCCGCAAGGAATTTCAGATTTTGTTCAAGCTGCTGTCGTTCCCGGGCAAGACCTTTACCCGCCAGAGCATTATGAACGAGTTCTGGGCGATGGACTCCGACAGCGAAGCCCGCACGGTAGACGTTCATATCAACCGTCTTCGCGAGCGGCTTGGCGACAACGACGATTTTGAGATTGTTACCGTCCGTGGATTGGGCTACAAGGCGGTTAAAAAGGAGAAGAAAAATGATTAAGTGTCCCGTCTGCGGGTGTCTTACTATCTCCGAAATGTGGGATATTTGTCCCGTGTGCTTCTGGGAGTATGAGGGCGATAATGAAACCGAAAAAAGCGCTGCTAATCACGGACTTACGATAGCCCAAGCACGGGAAAATTACGCCCGCTTCGGCGCGTGTGAGCTTGAAATGCTGAGGAACGTCCGTCCGCCGTTTTCGTGCGAAGTGCCCGATGGGGAGAAGACTGATATAGCCGATGCTTTGGACAAATATCTCTCTCCGTTCTTCAAAAGTATTATCGAACAGGACAGAAGCGCGGTGGTTATTTGCAATCTGGTTGATGATATAATCTATATGAATCCTGCAGCAAAGGAAAACTACAAAAAGCACGGAAATCTGATTGGTAAGAGCATTATGGAGTGTCACAACGAGCAGTCGTGTAAGTTGATTTTGAAGGTTCGGGATTGGTTTTGGGAAAGTCCCGAAAACAACATAATGTTTACCTACCACAACGAGAAGCAGAACAAGGACGTCTATATGGTTGCTTTGCGCGATAAGGACGGAAAGCTTATCGGCTATTACGAAAAGCACGAATACAGAAATCCCGAAACTATGGAAAAGTACGCTTTTGATGAAGAAGAATAAGAGACAAAACCCGTTCCGCTTGGTAAACCGCTTGGGAATGAAGCTTATGCTGCTGACATTCCTGATTATTCTGGCGGCGGAACTGTTGGCGTTTACCGCGACGATTGTTATTGATATGCTCACGGGCGGAAAGAGCGAAACTACCGAGATTATCGGTCTTGTTGTGGCAAGTATCATAATCGGTGCGCTGCTGGCGTTCGTTGCGGCGAATGCGTTCTTAAAGCCGCTGTCAGAGCTTGTGAAGGCGACAAAGCGCGTTACCAACGGCGATTATACCATACGCTTGCAGTCGGATATGTGGACGCGCTACACCGTTAAGGAACTGAAAGAGCTGATTGCAGACTTCAACGAGATGACCGAGGAGCTGCAAAATACCGAGCTGTTTCGTAACGATTTTATCTCGTCGTTTTCGCACGAGTTCAAAACGCCGCTGGTGTCAATCCGCGGATTTGCACGGGAGCTGTATGAGGGCGATTTAACGGAGGAGCAGCGACGCGAGTTCACGAAAATTATACTGGACGAAACAGAATATCTTTCCGTTCTGTCACAGAACACGCTGCTTATGACCAGCCTTGAAAATCGAGAAATAGTCACCGACAAGACGAGCTTTTCTCTTGATGAACAGCTCCGCTCGTGTATGCTGAGCTTAGAGCCGCAGTGGTCGGAGAAGAATATCGAAATTGATATGGAAAGTCTTGACGAGGTGGACTTTTTCTGGAACGAGCATCTGTTGTCGCAGGTGTGGTACAATCTCTTCGGAAACGCGGTTAAATTCACCGAAACGGGTGGAACAATCAGGGTTGAGTGCAGGAAGAACGATGACGAAATCGTGGTTACGGTTGCCGACAACGGCTGCGGAATACCCGAAAACGCCCTGCCTCATATTTTCGATAAATTCTATCAGGCGGACTCTTCTCACGCAACCAAGGGAAACGGATTGGGGTTGTCGCTTGTAAAGCGGATTGTGGAATTGTGCGGCGGAAGCATTTCCGTTTCTTCAAAAGTCGGCGAGGGAACGGAGTTTGTTGTAAAGCTGAAAACCAGCAGTTCGGATAATTATTAACAGGAGGTACTGATATGAGCGAGGTATACGAAAAACTTATGCGCTGTTACGAAACCGTGGAGAAAAAGGTTTCGTTCAAGCCGAAGCTGGCGCTTATTCTGGGAAGTGGACTTGGGGCGTTCTGCGATACTCCCGAGTGTATGGAGGTAGTGGAAACGCTGGATTACAGCGACATTCCCGGTTTCCCGCAGAGCACGGTTCTCGGCCATAAGGGACGCTTTGTGTTCGGTAACTGCAAGGGTGTTCCGATTGTCGCGATGCAGGGCAGAGTACACTATTACGAGGGCTATTCCGTTCAGGACGTTGTTCTCCCCACACGGCTTATGCACCTGATGGGGGCGAAAACGCTGTTCCTCACGAATGCCGCAGGAGGAATTAACCCTGCTTTCCACGCGGGCGACTTTATGATGATTTGCGACCATATCTCGCTTTCTGTGCCCTCTCCGCTGATAGGCGCGAATATTGAGGAGCTCGGAACACGTTTCCCCGATATGAGCGAGGTATACAGCCGCAGACTGCGCACTATTATCGAAAACGCTGCCGCAGCCGAGGGTGTACCGCTCCAGCGGGGAACGTACCTTCAGACTACGGGTCCGAACTATGAAACTCCCGCTGAAATCCGCGCTTTTGCTCGTCTCGGAGCTGACGCGGTTGGTATGTCTACGGCGGTTGAGGCGATTGCTGCTCGCCATTGCGGAATGGAAATCTGCGGTATTTCCTGCATTTCCAACCTCGCTGCGGGTATTTCCGCAAACCCGCTTACTCACGCGGAGGTTCAGGAAACTGCGGACAGAGTAGCGCCTATGTTCAGAAAACTTGTAGCAAGAGCAATAAGCGAGATTGCGAAATAAGGAGGAACGAATATGCCCGGACTTATTGACGAAAATGAGAGATTTCACCTGAAAATCAGAAACGGCGATGTGGGACGATATGTAATTCTCCCCGGCGACCCC
>JBJESC010000195.1:0-3251 GCA_051882615.1 Oscillospiraceae bacterium | reverse complement strand
TATTCATGAAAGTGCACTATGGGCTGAGGACAAAACAACCGGAAGCAGGTTCTCCTATTTCAGCGAGGATGGGTATACCGACAGGGAGTACCATCGGGATTATCCCACGATACATCACCTGATTGCAGAACTGATGCAGAGCAGCGAGCCGCATGATCCGCGGCTGGTATATATTGCCTGCGCGTATATTCTGACACACCGCGGACATTTTCTAAATCCGGCGGACAAGGATAGGGTAGATGATGTTTTAGACATAGAGAAAGTATACAGCGGACTTGCCGAGTGGTATCGTGACGCTTATGGCATGGATTGTCCGTTTATATGCAGTGCACAGGAATTTGGAGATGTGCTCAGAAACAACAAGGGGATTCAAAACCGCACCAAAGCATTTTATGATCTTCTTTTTGGCGGAAAAAAACCTAAAACTGATATTGACGCTCCTGTCGACTTAGGTTGTCTTATCAAGTTGATCTCCGGGGGCAGGGTAGAGCTTTCAAAGCTGTTTATAAACGAGGAATATGACGAACTTGAACCGAACAAGATTCAGCTCTCCGACGCCGGATTTGACGAGATTGAGCAGGAACTTCGCAGTGAGCTGCCGGACGACTTCGGGCTGATAGCAGCTGCAAAAAACATTTATGATTGGTCGCTTCTAACGGGAATCCTCAACGGGGAAAAATCCATATCTTCTGCAAAGGTGAGAGTATACGATAAGCACAAAGCTGACCTCAGCGCATTGCGCAAGGTGATAAGAAAATACAAGCTTGCTGCTTACAACGAGGTGTTCAGACAGGCAAAGTCGGGTATTGACAATTATACAAGATACTCCGGCAATGTGAAGTCAATTGAGCCAATAAAGGAAACTAAATTTCAGCGGTGTGATCAGGCGGCGTTCTGCGATTATCTGAAAAAAACGCTGAAAAGTGTTGTGCCGGAACAGGGTGATACTGAATATGAACGTGTTATGTCTGAAATCAACGACCACACATTCTGTCCGCGTCAGGTCAATACGGATAACCGCGTGATACCATATCAGTTATATTACACGGAAATAAATGCTATACTTGACAATGCAAAGCAGTATCTCTCCGTACTGAATGAAACTGATCAATACGGCACTGTTGCCGAAAAGATTCTTCAGCTGATGACCTTCAGAATACCATACTATGTGGGTCCCCTTGTGAAAAAAGACGGTAACCCGAACGCTTGGATAGTCAGAAAAGCAGAAGGCAGGATACTTCCGTGGAATTTTGACGAGCTTGTAGATAAGGACAGCTGCGAGGACGCGTTTATCCGTAAAATGACATGCAAATGTACATATATTGCAGGAGAGGATGTCCTCCCGAAGAATTCCCTCCTTTACTGTAAATTCATGGTTTTGAATGAGATAAACAATATAAAAATAAACGGCGACAGAAACAATTTTTCTCCAAAGGCAAAGCAGATGATCTACACTGAGCTTTTCGAGAAGAAACGAAAAGTTACAGTGAAAATGATACGGGAATATCTGATAGCTAACGGTTATATGAAACCTGAGGATACTCTTGGTGGAATTGACAGCACAATCAAGTCATCGCTGAAGTCCTTCCACGATTTCAGAAAGCTGATTATTTCCGGCGCGCTTAACGAAACAGAAGTTGAGGAGATTATTGAACGGCTTACCTGCACCACAGATGTTGCCAGATTCAGAAAATGGGTAGAAAAATTCGGACTTTCGCCAAGTGACAATAAGTATATTAGCGGACTTAAATACTCTGATTTCGGAAGCCTTTCCGGAACGCTCCTTACAGGAATATATGATGTTGATCCAACCGCAGGGGAAATAATCCACCCGAATATTATCACGATGATGTGGGAAAATAACCTGAACCTCATGGAGTTGCTTTCTCAGAATTATGGCTACGGCAGGCAGGTCGCGAGCATGAACCGTGAGTATTATGACGCGAATCCCCACACCCTTGACGAACGAATGGATGAGATGTACCTTCCCGGTGCAGTACGCCGTCCGGTTAAACGCGCAATAAAAATGATGAGCGAATTTGCAAAGATAAAGGGCAGAGATCCGGATAGAATTTTCATAGAAATGGCGCGGGAATTAACTGACCCTGACAAAAAGGGAAAGCGTACCTCCTCACGCAGAAGCACGATACAGGAGTTCTTCGGTAGATTTCCGCAAGAGGAGATAGCGGAGCTGCGTTTGCAGCTGGAGAAGAAATCTGATGAAGAGCTGCGCAGCGAGAAGCTGTATTTGTATTTCATGCAGCTCGGAAGATGTATGTATTCGGGGCAGAAAATAGATATCGAGGATATTGGAAGTAAGCTGTATGACGTAGACCATATTTTCCCGCAGTCAAAGGTGAAGGACGACAGTATTGAAAACAAGGTGCTTGTTTTGTCAAGCCTTAACGGTGAGAAATCAGATAAGTACCCCATTGCGTCGGAGATACGCGGTAAAATGCGTGGTTTCTGGGATAAGCTGCACAAAAACGGACTCATCGGCGACAAAAAGTATGAACGGCTGACTCGGTTCACTGTGTTCTCTGACGAAGAATTGGCAGGTTTTATCAGCAGACAGCTGGTGGAAACACGTCAATCCACAAAGGCAGTGGCAGCGCTGCTCAAAGAGATGTTCCCTGAAAGTGAAATCGTTTATGTCAAAGCCGGTTTGGCTTCTCAGTTCCGGCAAGAATACGAGATTTACAAGTGCCGCGAACTGAACGACCTTCATCACGCAAAGGACGCTTATCTCAACATAGTTATGGGCAATATCTATTATGTTAAATTTACTCGGGATCCGATGAATTTTGTGCAGGAATACCGCGCCAAAAAAGAAGTGTATGACCTGAAGATAAGCTCAATGCTAAATCATGATGTAGTTAGGAATGGCGAGATTGCGTGGAGGGGCGACGGAAGCTCGCCTGAGGTTGTAAAGAAGCAGCTTGAAAAGAACAATATCCGGTATGTGAAGTATACATTCCGGCGCAAAGGCGCTCTGTTCAATCTGCTTCCCGAGAGGAAAAACCCGGAGCTTGTTCCTCGCAAGAAGGAACTTCCGCCAGCTAAATACGGCGGCTACAACAGTACCACTGCGTCTTTCTTTTCTCTTGTAAAACACTATGGTGTCAAGTCCTCCGGTGTTGTAATAATTCCGGTTGAGCTTATGTATTCCGACCGTTTTGAACATGACGCGGAATTTGCAGGGAAATATGCAATCGACATTCTATCTGATATTTTATCGCTTAAACCGGGCG
>JBJESC010000194.1:0-3259 GCA_051882615.1 Oscillospiraceae bacterium | reverse complement strand
ATTTTTCGAGAATTTCTCCGCAGCACTCCGAGAGCTGTTTTCTGTCCTCGGAAGATACTCGGATAACCGACATAGGCCACTTTACAATTCCTGCTTTGACATTCGGGAATTGTTTGAGAGAAAACTCGGTTTCAATCGGTGCTTTCGCCATAGCAAAGGTGTAATTTCCGCCCTGAAAATGCTCGTGGCTTAAAATAGAGCCGCCGACTATCGGCAAATCCGCGTTTGAACCAACGATATAATACGGAAGGTAATCCACAATATCAAACAATTTGTCATATACCGAATTGTCAATTTTCATCGACGTGTGTTTTTCGTTGAAGAAAATACAGTGCTCGTTGAAGTAGCCGTAGGGCGAATACTGCAACTGCCATTTCTCGCCGTTTACTGTTATCGGCACGGGACGCAGATTTTGCCTTGCGGGGTGATTTATATTTCCCACAAAACCCGCATTTTCGGGGCAGAGCTGACACTTCGGATAAGCCGCCGATTTCTGTGCTTTTGCCGCAGCAATATCACGGGGGTCTTTTTCGGGTTTGGAACGGTTTATGGTAATATCAAGCGTGCCGTACTCACAGTCATAAGTCCACTTTATATCCTTTGCAATTCGTTCCGCACGGACATAGTTCAGCTCTTTGCTGAAATCAAAATACCAAGCCGTTGCAGCTTCCGGAGATTTCTCATAATTACGGTGAAATTCGGCTGTTACTTCTCTGGGCATCGGAGTAATAATACCCATAAGCTTTGTGTCAAACAGGTCGCGGGAGTTTGAGGTATTGCTGATTATACCGTTTTTGCAAGCGTATTCAATCAGCGGCGCGAGGATTTCATCAATAGTTTCATCGCTATATTCCGCGTTACTTTCCTGCCAATCGGTCAGCCTGAATACTTCCATAAATTGATTGCGAATAACACAAGTATCATCTTGTGTAATCAGTTTGTTTTTTAAAGCATAGCTAATCAATCTCTGAATTTCATTGCAAATCATATTTTCGCCCCCTCTTATTCGTCATATCCGTTCGGGTGATTTTTGTGCCAATTCCACGCGCTTGCGATAATCTCCTCAAGGCTGTCGTGAACGGGCTTCCAGCCGAGAATTTTCTTCGCTTTTTCGCTCGAAGCAACAAGTCTTGCAGGGTCTCCGGCACGCCGTGGTGTTTCGACAGCAGGAATTGCGTGACCGGTGATTTTGCGTGCTGCTTCGATAACTTCTTTCACGGAATATCCCACGCCGTTTCCGAGGTTAAAGATATCGCTCTCGCCGCCGCTTATCAGATATTGAACTGCAAGTATATGCGCCTGAGCTAAATCTGTAACGTGGATATAATCGCGGATACAGGTACCGTCGGGGGTATCATAATCTGTTCCGTAAATAGAAATTGCCTCTCGCTTGCCGTTCGGGACTTGCAAAATCAGCGGGATAAGGTGACTTTCGGGGTTGTGCGCCTCGCCGATTTTGCCGCTTTCATCAGCGCCGCAAGCGTTGAAATACCGCAGCGAAACGTAGCGCAGACCGTGCGCCGCCGCAGTCCATTTGAACATTTTCTCCATCGCGAGCTTGGTTTCGCCGTAAGGGTTGGTCGGACAGGTTCGGTCGCTCTCTAAAATCGGGATATTCTCGGGTTCACCGTAGGTCGCGGCGGTTGACGAGAACACGATTTTCTTGACGTCGTTTTTCACCATTGCCTCCAGCAAAACCTTCGTTCCGCAGAGATTGTTGTCGTAATATTTCAGCGGGTTCGTGACGCTTTCGCCAACAAGCGAATATGCGGCAAAGTGAATAACCGCGTCGATTTTCTCGCGGTGAAAAAGGTCTTCAAGGAAATCAACATCACGGATATCGCCGTGATAAAACCGCGCGCCCTCGGGAACCGCGCTCCTGAAGCCCGTCACCAAGCTGTCCGCGACAACAACCTCGCGTCCCGCCCGAACAAGCTCCAGCGCGGTGTGAGAGGCGATGTAGCCCGCGCCGCCCAAAACCAGAATGCTCATAAATTTCACTCCTTCGTAATTTCAACGCCGCCAACCGGACGAATTTTTATCTTAACGCACGAACCCTCGCCGAAAACTCGGTTCATTTGCGCTATGTAATCTTGTGCAATTTCAACGGGTACGAACGCCTGAATTGTCCCCGCGAAGCCTCCTCCGTGCACACGAACAATGCCATTGTTGCCGAGGATTTTTCGACTTTGCATTATGCCGAGAGTGAGCGCCTGCTTTGTCGGATTTGAGCATGAAAACAGATTTTGCAAAAGCACTGCCGAGGAGTTCCCCGACTCGTTCACAAGCTCAAGAAATCGCTTTATATCGCCGTTTTTTAGAGCCGCAGCTGCATCACCGGCGCGACGGTTTTCACCGAAAAAATGCGCCGCACGGATTATCGACCTGTCGGAGCAAGTTTCGCGGAGCTTTGGGATTTCGCGGTAAAAATCGTCCTC
This sequence comes from Oscillospiraceae bacterium, assembly GCA_051882615.1. Classification (GTDB taxonomy): domain Bacteria; phylum Bacillota; class Clostridia; order Oscillospirales; family Ruminococcaceae; genus CAG-115. The sequence continues at coordinate 821 of JBJESC010000194.1, read as the reverse complement.
ATTCACGAAACGGAGAAACTGCTCGCCGAACTGCGCCGCAACGCTCTCCATCTCGCTTCGGATAGCCGAATAATCGTCGGTTAAATCCGCGTGACTGCTCTTGGTGTCGGTGATGCAAATGCAGTAACCGAACCTCTCAAAATCGCAGGAAAAGTTCTCAACAACGGGGTTTTCCGTATTGAAAAAATCGATAAACACCAGCCCGCCGACCGAGGAAACCATCTGGTCCATAAGCCCGCTCTTTTTTCCGAAATACTCGTTTTCCGCATATTGCCCGATTTTTGCAATCTCGACAGCGCCCGCTCTGCCGCCGTTATAGTTTATATCGATAATTGTCCCGATTAGCGTTTCAAAGGCAGCCGAGGACGACAGCCCGCTTCCGACGGCAACGTCCGAGGTGCAGTACAGGTCGAAGCCGCCGATTTTCGCGCCTTGCTCGATAAACCTTGCCGCGATACCGCTTACAATTGCAGCCGTTCCCGTCTTTCCGGAACGCTCGGACACGCTGTTCAGGTCAACGGAAAAAGCGTCGTAGCCCTCGGATTTCACGCGGATAACACCGTCACTGTGAAACGAAACAGCCGCGATTATATCAAGATTAACAGCCGCCGCAAGAACGCAGCCGTGCTGGTGGTCGGTATGATTTCCGCCGATTTCGGTTCTGCCGGAAGCGGAGAAAATTCGGATATCGCGCCTTTCGGGAAACAGCTCTGAAAAACGTTTTACCGCTTCAAGATAACGCTGTTTCTGATATGCAAGTTCCTTTTCGTCCTCTCCATAAAGCCGAGAAAAAATCGCTGAAAATTCGCCGTCTTCGATGT
>JBJESC010000193.1:0-3265 GCA_051882615.1 Oscillospiraceae bacterium | reverse complement strand
AATTTCAAATATGTCATATTTGTCATTCTTGCAAGCGGTGTAATGTCCCTTATTTGATTCTTAGTCAAATCCAACTCGGTCAAATTAATAAGTCCTGCAATCGGTGTAATATCGCTAATTTGGTTGTTATATCCCAAATCTAATTTTATCAGGTTTTTATGTCGTGCAAGCGGTGTAAGATCGCTGATTTCATTCCAATACAATTGCAAATTTTTCAGATATGTAAGTTCTGCAATAGGTGTAATATTGCTGATTTTATTTCCACCCAAATATAGTTCTGTCAAATTTGTAAGTCCTGCAAGCGGTGTAATATTTACGATTGAGTTATAACTCAAATCCAAAGAGGAAAGATTAGAATAATTGGAAACGAACGATATATCCGAAATACCTGCGCAATTTATCCTTAATGTCTTTAGATTTGACAATTTTGACAACTCGTTCAAATCATTAGGCGACAAATTTTCGACCAAATTTATTACACTCGTATAACTTTTTTCAAGAATATCTAAATTCTGGAGTTTATCTCTGTATTGGTATTGTTCCCTATTATATATTAACAAGGATTCTGTCGTTGCAATATCGAGTTCGATTCCGGCAACGTGCACAGAGCCGTAGGCGGGCGGCTCGTCTTCCACGGGTTCGCTTGATGATGAAGCGCTTGAGCTTGACGAAACATTCGGCTCTTTCGGCTTTGTCAGCTCGTCAATCTTAGCCTGCAAACGCGAATCTCCCGTAAGCTCCAGCCCCTTACGGAGGGTTTCAAGCGCCTTTTCGGCGTCGCCCATACCCATGTATGCTTCGGCAAGTCCGAGGTATGCGTCAACGTTCATCGGCTCGATTTCCAGAATGCGCTGAAACTCGATTACCGCCTGCTCGTAGTTCATCTCAACAAGATACTTTTCAGCCGTTGTTAAATAACGGTTCGCCCTTGCAGAAGGAGTGTTGTTGATAATAAGCAATGCTGCTACAACACCTATTGCAAACACCGCAAAAGCGCAAGCTGTTATTAAAATAGTCTTTATGCGAAGAGTGCTATTGTCGGGTTTCTTTACGGCTATACCCTCTTGCGAATCAAGCGGAGCACCGCACTTATCGCAAAATTGAGCATTATCGTCACAGTTATATCCGCATTTTTTACACAACATACATTGTCCTCCCAATTAAACTAACAAGAAATGATTTCATTCGATACCAACCCCGTCAGGAGTTTACAACCAGAATGGTGTAAACGTCGCCGTTTTTTACAGCAAAAATCCCCTCTCCAATGTTGTAAGAGCCTTCGCACTCAAAATCTTCGCCGATTTGTTGGAAATCAGCGTCGATAACCCGACCTCTGCCGTTTTCGGTAACAACCGCATATCCGCCCGAGAAGTTTGAAGCGTCGTCGTACATAGCAATTTCTTTGCCGCCGGAGTTAATAAAGCCCCATTTGTCACCTTTTTGAACGAGCAATGTATCGGTATCTCCGTCATATGTTCCTATATAGTCATAATCGGAAGATATTTGTTTCCACTCCGAGTCGTTTTTCTCATTTGCTTCCTCTTTAGTATCATACCATTTCGGTTCAAATAGAGCATAAACATCAGGATCGTCTCTGTTTTCCTTTGACTTGCAGCATTTAACCACATTCTTATTGCATAGGTCATAATAGAAACTAGAAATCTGATCATTGGTAATTCCAACGAAATAACGTGGAAATAATGTTGCATATTTAGTGCTGTTGGGATAATTCAACTGAACATCGAGAATAGCTGTTGCAATACGCGTTGTATAACTAATAGAGTAATCCTCTGTTCTTGTAACAACAACGCCCGATTCGGATAAAGTGATTTTTGAGCCATCATAAGAAACCAAGTACTCGTAACCACCGCCTTGTGAGTGTCCCGCTTCGCCATAACCATTGGTGGTGAATCCACTGTTCGCACTGTTCTGGTTTCTTTGTAGTTCGATATAGGCATCTTCAAGCGTGTGGTCATACTCAAATTCAGACCAGAATACAAAATACAAGTAAACCTCGTCTGCTAAATTACGATCTACAAATTCGAGCTTAACTGTTATATTATCTATCCATAAATCTTGGTGGAATTGGTTGTCGCACTTATATTCTTTTATTGCTTTCGGAAGACAGGGGTCTGTTTTCGCGTCGGAGTTATTTCCGCTAACACCCTCATCTTGTTTCCATGTATAGATTGTCGTTCCGTTGGGTTTAAGAATTTCGATATAATCGTAATCATTTTTAATGGTATAGTCACAAAAGTGATAGCACATTATCAAAGGGTCCTCAAAATTGAAAAGAAAAGGATTTGATTTTTCAGTTAAGTCAAGAACTTCTTGGAGCTGTGAATTAATAAGAATTGTTCTTCCGTCGGACAACCCCGCAATTGCATACGCCTTGTCGCCTGTTCCGACAAACTTGTTAATAAATGTGTATCCCGTTTGGGACAGCTTCACTCCATTGGTATCTATAAAATACCACAATCCGTCAGGCTCGTCCGAAGCAGCGATATATCCGTCGCTTACTCCATAAATTCGTGCGAATGAAGTGGTGATTGTTTCAAGAGAGGGTTCAACGGGGAAAGAAAGCAAGGTGCTGTCATACTCTGTCAGAAGCTGCCAGATACGCATATCTCCCGTTTTTTCATAGCCGTCCTTCAAAGTTTCAATTGCTTTGTCAACGTTACCCAATGCGTGATATGCCCGTGCTTTTCCGAGATAGGCGTCCACGTTCATCGGGTCGATTTGAAGGACCTTGTCAAACGCAATAATCGCCTGCTCGTAGTTCATTTCGATTAAGTATTTAGCGGCGCTGTTCAGGTAGTTTTCCGTCCTGATTGCGGGATTGGTATTAAGCAGAACAACGGTAATTATTATTGCTGCCGCACAAAGCACCACTACGGGAGCAATCGCCAGTAACGCTTTAAGAGAGAATTTTTGTTTCATCAACTCTCCCCTGATTGCGGGGATATTCTGCTCGTTGATTACCGATTTTGCAGGCTCGACAGCTTTGTTTTTTTTCTGCGTGCCTTTATCGAAATGCACGTCATTTTCAGGCTGAATACGCTCAGTTTTATCATCGGTTGTATTCAGCCCTTCGGTCGGCTCGTCGGAATCTGTAAGCAATTCGGTCTTGTCATCATCGGGCACGGCTCTTTCGGTTTTCTTGGCGGCTGTATCTACCCTTTCGGTCGGTTCGTCAGAATCTGCAAGTAGTTCGGTCTTGTCATCATCGGGCACGGCTCTTTCGGTTTTCTTGGCGGCTGTATCT
>JBJESC010000192.1:0-3271 GCA_051882615.1 Oscillospiraceae bacterium | reverse complement strand
ATGAAAGTAAGACCTTCAGTAAAACCTATGTGCGACAAGTGCAAGGTTATCAAGCGCAAGGGTAAGGTTATGGTTATCTGTAAAGACCCTAAGCATAAGCAGAGACAGGGCTGATTGCCCTATTAATAACAGGAGGAAATATTATGGCAAGAATTGCTGGTGTGGATTTACCGAAGGAAAAGCGTGTTGAAATCGGTTTAACATACGTTTACGGTATCGGCAGAAAATCCGCAAATGATATTCTCGCAAAGGCAGGAGTTAATCCCGACACCCGCGTTAAGGATTTAACCGAGGATGAAGAAGCAAGAATCCGTGAAGTAATCGACGGCGGCTACACCGTAGAAGGCGATTTAAGACGCGAGGTTGCTCTCAACATCAAGCGCCTTGTAGAAATCAACTGCTACAGAGGCACTCGTCACCGCAAGGGTCTTCCCTGCAGAGGTCAGAGAACAAAGACAAACGCGAGAACACGCAAGGGTCCGAAGAAGACAATTGCAAACAAGAAGAAGTAATCAGGGAGGTAAATAAATGGCACAGGCTAAGGTCAACGGAAAGAAGCCCGTTATCCGCAGACGCCGCGAGCGCAAGAACATTGAAAACGGCTCCGCACATATCCAGTCTTCTTTCAACAACACAATCGTTACAATTACAGACCTTCAGGGCAACGCTTTATCATGGGCAAGCGCAGGCGGCTTAGGTTTCAGAGGCTCAAGAAAGTCCACTCCTTTCGCAGCGCAGTCCGCAGCTGAAACAGCAGCTAAGGCAGCTATGGAGCATGGCTTAAAGACAGTTGAGGTTTACGTTAAGGGACCCGGAGCAGGCCGTGAAGCAGCTATCAGAGCTTTGCAGGCAGCAGGTCTTGAGGTACGTATGATTAAGGACGTTACCCCTATTCCTCACAACGGATGCCGTCCGCCTAAGAGACGCCGCGTCTGATTAATGAACTGAGTTAGAGTTTACTCAGAGTCGAAACAAAAATCGATATTGATTAAAAAACGGAGGTTATTATGGCAGTAGATAGAACGCCGGTACTCAAGAGATGTAAGGCTCTTGGAATCAGCCCTATGGTTATGGGTTACAGCAAGGAAACAACAAGAAACAAGAACGCAGGTATGAAGAAGAAGGTTTCTGAATACGGTATGCAGTTAAAGGAAAAGCAGAAGCTCAAGTTCATTTACGGCGTACTTGAAAAGCAGTTCTACCACTACTACGAAATGGCTGTAAAAGAAGAAGGTATCGCAGGTCAGAACCTTATCAGACTTTTAGAGACAAGACTTGACAACGTAGTATTCAGAATGGGTCTCGCTATCACAAGAAGAGAAGCAAGACAGCTTGTTGGTCACGGTCACTTCACCGTAAACGGCAAGAAGGTAGATATCCCCTCTTACAGAATCAAGGCGGGCGACGTTATCGCTTTATCTGAAAAGAGCAAGAAGAGCGCTAAGTTCGCTCAGGTTGCTGAAGCTACCAACGGCAGACTGATTCCCTTATGGCTTGATATGAACAAGGAAGCTATGTCGGCTAAGGTAACAAGAATGCCTCAGCGTGACGAGTTAGATTACGAAATCGAAGAACATCTGGTTATCGAGTTGTATTCTAAATAATAGCTTTTCAGCATATAATGCTGATGGTGCAGTTATTTTTAATTTACAATGCGACCGAAATAATACGTCCGGTTTTGCGGAGGTATATTATCGTAATTTAAAATTAACTGGGGCGCTTTGTTCAATCATATTGTTCTGTCATTTTATTGAATTAAAATGCCCTTTATACGAGGGAGTAATCCCACAATCTACAGAATTTGCAGGAGGGTCAAGGAATGCTTGAAAAAATTGAAAAGCCTGAAATAGAAACAGTCAAGCTCAAGCCGGACGGAAAGTACGGCATGTTCGTTCTCGAGCCGCTTGAGGCAGGCTACGGCAACACATTGGGCAACAGCCTCAGACGCGTATTGCTCTCCTCATTACCCGGTGTTGCAGTAACATCTGTGAAAATTGACGGCGTTCAGCACGAGTTTTCCACTATCCCCGGCGTTAAGGAAGATGTTACTGAAATAATCCTGAATGTTAAGGGCTTGATAGCAAAAATGTACGGTGAATGCCCTAAGACAGTCTACATTGAAGCAGAGGGCGAGTGCGTTGTAACTGCCGGCGACATCAAGACCGACAGCGAAATCGAAATTCTCGACCCCGGAATGCATATCGCTACCTTAAGCGCAGGCGCTAAGCTCTTTATGGAGCTTACCTTCGACAGAGGCAGAGGATACGCTTCCGCAGAAAAGAATAAGTCCCTTATTCAGCCTGCTATCGGTGTTATCGCTGTTGACAGCATTTACACACCTGTTCTGAAAGTCAACTATACCGTAGAAAATACGAGAGTCGGACAGAGAACCGACTACGACAAGCTTATTTTAGAGGTATGGACAGACGGCACAATCTCCGCTAAGGAAGCTGTTTCCTATGCGGCAAAGGTTCTCTGCGAGCACCTGGCGCTGTTTGTTGACCTTTCGGACGAGCTTACACAGCCTGAGCTTATGGTTGAAAAGGACGATAAGAGCAAGGACAAGATTCTCGAAATGACTATCGAGGACTTAGACCTGTCCGTTCGTTCCTTCAACTGCCTGAAGCGTGCAGGTATCAACACGGTTGACGACCTTATCAACAAGTCGCAGGAAGATATGATGAAGGTTAGAAACTTAGGAAAGAAGTCCTTTGAAGAGGTAAGAGCTAAGCTCCAGTCCCTCGGTTTCGACCTTGCTTCCAGCGAGGATAATTAATTGACATTTAAATTGTCAGAAAGGAGAAACCATAATGGCAATGAGAAAGTTAGGTAGAACCAGCGATCATAGAATGGCAATGCTCAGAGCTATGGTTACATTCTTACTGGAAAACGGTAAGATTGAAACGACAGTTTCCAGAGCAAAGGAAGTTCGCAGCGAAGCTGAGAAGATGATTACTCTCGGCAAGAGAGGCGACCTCCATGCTAAGCGCCAGGTTTTCGCATACGTTACCAAGGAGTCCGTTTCCAAGAAGCTTTTCGACGAAATCGCTCCCAAATACGCTGACAGAAACGGCGGATACACAAGAATTATCAAGATAGGTCCCAGACGCGGCGACGCAGCTGAGATGGCTATTATTGAGCTTGTATAATTTAAGATAAACAAGAACGGGCTGTTGCAGTATGTGCTGCAACAGCCCTTTTTGTGTGAGAGGAAAGAGAAGCAGAGAGATAAGAGAGATAAGAGAGATAAGAGAGGACGCCTTTTTGAAAA
>JBJESC010000191.1:0-3275 GCA_051882615.1 Oscillospiraceae bacterium | reverse complement strand
TGCTTGACGAGCCGATAAACGGGCTTGACCCCGAGGGAATAAAGCAGGTGCGCGATTTGCTTCTGAAGCTGCATTCCGAAAAGAAAGTCACCATTCTTATTTCAAGTCATATACTCACCGAGCTTTCGCTTTTCGCCACACGCTACGGTTTTATCGACAACGGCACTATCGTTAAGGAAGCCTCGCAGGAAGAAATACGCTTGGAAACCGAGGAAAACTGCTACATCGAAGCGGACGATATCGAAAAGGCGCAGGATATTCTGATACAGCTCGGCTATGAGCCTGTCCCGTCGGAAAAGGGGCTGCGAATAAGAAAAGACATCGACCTTATGAGAGTATGCGCCGCGTTTTCGGATAACGGAATTCGGCTCACAAAGCATATTTGCAGCAGCATTGACCTTGAAACCTACTTTATGAACCTGATAGGAGGTGGAAACAATGAACCTGCTGAGAGCTGATTTCTTTCGCTTTTTCCGCGATAAAACTACCTATATTCTGCTTGCGGTAATATTCGCGCTGCCGCCGCTGTCCTGCGTTATGTACGGAATGTCGGGGGGAGGCTTTACAACAGAAACAATCGTTTTCAAGGGACTTGGCACGGATATTCTCTGCGCCGCACTGGGCTTGCTGTTTTCGCTGTTCTTCGGGAAGGAATATTCCAACAACACTATCCGCAACAAGCTGTGCTACGGCGAAAACCGCTACAAAACCGCCGCCTGCTTCTTCCTCGAAAGCGTGATAATCACGCTCATTTTTTCGGCGGAAAGCATTGCGTCCTCGCTGATTTTCGGCTCTATATTCGGCAGCTTTGAATTCAGCGGCGATTTCTTCCCGAAGCTGTTCTGTCAGCTTGCGATAATCATTGCATTTTCCATTTTGATTACAGCGGTGGTCATTTCGTCAAAGAATATGAAAGCCGGATTTATGGTGACGCTGATGATATCCGTTATCTTTACGGCGATATCCTACGCACTGCCGTCGCTGGCGGTAAAATATCCTGCGGCGGAGTATGCTTGCAGGAGCTTGTATATGGTGGTTTCCACAATGCTGATATCAAGCTCAGAAGGAGTATATCATGTAGGGGCGGATTTTGCCTTTGAGAATATTTACCCCAACGCACTTCTTCTGTCTTTGATTTACATTGTGCTGTCTTTCGGTGTCACAATGATTGCAGTGAAGAAGCAGAGCTACAAATAACGGAGGGGCAAATGAATGCGATAGAAATCAGGAATTTATCCAAATCCTTCGGCAGACATTTTGCCGTCAGAAATCTCGATATGAACGTACCTGAAGGCTCGATTTACGGCTTTATCGGCGAAAACGGCGCAGGCAAATCCACCACCCAAAAGCTAATCTGCGGATTGCTTGTCCCGACCGAGGGCGACATTCAGCTTTTCGGAAAGCCGCATAACGACGCGGATATTCGGGCAAAAATGGGAGTGCTTATCGAAAATCCCGGAGTGTATTTGGGCTGGACGGCATACGAAAACCTGATGATGCAGGCGCTGAATATAGGGGTAAAAAATCCCGAGGAAACAGTGAAAAAGGCTCTCGACACGGTAGGGCTGGGTAATACCGGCAAGAAGAGGGTGAGAGAATTTTCCCTCGGAATGAAGCAGCGGCTTGGCATTGCCGCCGCATTTCTCGGGAATCCGCGGCTGCTGGTTCTTGACGAGCCGATAAACGGGCTTGACCCGGAGGGTATCCGCGAAATACGACAGACCTTGCAGCGGCTCAATCGGGAGTACGGAATTACAATACTGATAAGTTCCCACATTCTCGGCGAGCTTTCCAAAATCGCGACCCACTACGGGATTATCCGCAGCGGAACGATGATAAAGGAGATTTCAGCAGAGGAACTGTCCCGCGAATGCCGCGATTATATGCGAATCAAGGTTGACGAGCCGCAGAGCGTTCTTGAAATGCTCAAAGAGAAAATGACCATCGGAAACAGCGAAATTGTTGACGGTGAAATTCATCTTTTCAACATAAGAAACGGCAGACGGGTGAACGAGCTTATTTTCGAATCGGGAAGAATTGCCTATGAAATTTCATATCATCAGCTTGACCTTGAGGAATATTTTATGAGTCTTACGGGAGGTGCGGGCAATGAGTGATTTGATTAATGTGAACCGACAGCGTATAATGAATCTTTTCAGGATGGATTTGCGGAAAATGCTGCGCGGCAAAGCGTTTTATGTTATGCTTTTGATTGCCATTTTTATCCCGATAATGATGCTGACGCAAATGCCGGGGGTAGATAGCACAATGTTCCTCGGCGGGACAGACGGAAATACAGCGGAGGCGTTCGGCGGCGGTGCGATGGGACTGACCTTCCTTTGGGTTCTGACGGGCATTTTGCTGAGTATTTACATAGGCTCGGATTATTCCACGGGCTTCATCAAAAATATTGTGACATCTCACGCAAATAAGCTGGATTATATTATCTCCAAAGAAATGATAGCGCTTGTCTGGAATGCGTCGCTGTATATTGTGTACATTGTAACGCTTGCCGCTGCTGGATTTGCTATGGGCTGCCCGCTTCAGATACCAAGCGCAGCGGGATTGGCGCTGTATTTTTTTGAACTGCTCGTTTCCTCGGTGGCAATGTCAAGTCTGATTATTATGATAAACCTGATTTTCCGTCGGCTTTACGGCTGGAGTATTTGCTTCGGCTTTTTCATCGCATCAGGAATTATTATAATGGGCGCAAGAATGGGGCTGGAGTCAAGCGGACTTGGATTTATAGCCAATTTCCTTAACATTACGATTGCAGGCTCGGCTTCGCTTGCAAAGCTCCAGCCTGATGCAATTTCTCTGCTGATTATTGTCGCCGTAAGCGTCCTGTGGACTTTTGTGTATTCTATGATTGCAAATAAATTGATGAATATAAATGATGTCCTTTGAGGAGCGTTTTATAATGGTGTTCCGCACAATTTCTTTAAATCCAACTTTATTATGATGTCGCAAAAATCCGCTGCTCGATTGAACAGCGGATTTTTTGTATTTCATTGTAATATACCTTGTGGCTTTATTCGTAAATAACTTATCGAAAAAGCCGATACCTTTTCTTCAATTTTAAAATGTATGCTTATAGAATAAGCAGAGATACACCGTAAACTTGTTCTTTGTTTGTTCTTTATTGTTACGAAAAAACTCAAAAAGTTACTGAAAGTACGCTTTTTGAAATGTGCTGTAATTGGCTATGTTATGCGGTTTCTCTGATTTCTCGAAAAGATACAAAATGCAATGGGGGATTTTCAATTCCCGTACGG
>JBJESC010000190.1:0-3280 GCA_051882615.1 Oscillospiraceae bacterium | reverse complement strand
AAATCGGGAAATAGTCATCCACACTGTAAGAAGAATTGTAAAAACCAAGAGGAGCAAGCTCGTTATTCACATACGCTCCGTTCGGGATATTCCACTGAAACAGCCCCTTTATTCCGATAAATCCACCCTCGTAAAATACGCTGCCGTTGTATACGAAATAGTCTCTCGGGATATTCATAGTAAGGACGAACAGCAGAACAGCAATTATGATACCCGCCGTTGAGGGGAGATGTTCCAGCGCTTCACCTACCAGCCCGTACAGCATCATAGCAATACCAAGGAAATGCAGAATACCGAAAGTGATATGACTACCGAAGAACGGCACAACGAACGTAATCAGCATTCCAAGGAAGAAACACTGAGCTCCGCGCTTAAGGTTATTCCGCGAATAGCGGCACATTACACCCGAAATAAAGATGAACGTACCCGCGAAAACATCACGGATAATCCCGAACCAATCCTCAAAAAAAATCGGAACATTTACCCCGAACGAGAATTTAAGCTGAAACATCGTATGGTATATCACCATACAGATAATAGCAAATCCCCTGATTTCGTCAAGAAGAACAACTCGTTGTCCACCTGACGCAGATTTTGTCTTAGGCATAGCTTCTCCCCAATTCAATTTTTTCCTATTTTATAGTATATCACACTTTCTAAAAAAAAACAAGAGAAAAATTTCAAAAAAATGCTTGACAAAACAAAAATTATGTGATATAATAACATTGCTGTTCTAAAGACAGTAGGTTGACCTCGAAAAATGCGGTCTATAATTCGCTTTAGCGTGCCTACCGAAGAATGGATAGAATGAATGATACTCTATCTACCTTTCTGTCTTTATGCGGGAAGGGATTTGTTTTTTTAACAGCTAATACTGTTAAAGGAGGAAATTTAAATGCCTAGTGAGTCTGTACTTGCTAAAAAGCAGGAATTGGTTGCAGATCTTACCGAAAAGCTGAAGAATGCCGCTTGTGGCGTGCTCGTTGATTACAGAGGAATCACCGTTGCTGACGATACAGCTCTCAGAAAAGAGCTTCGTGAGAATGGCGTTGAGTACCTTGTAGTTAAGAACACTCTTCTCAGACGTGCTGCTGAGGCTGCAGGAATTGAAGGTCTTGAGCCTGCTCTTTCCGGTACTACCGCAATCGCACTTTCCAAGGAAGACATTGTTGTCGCTCCGAAGATTCTCAACAAGAAGGCTGAAGATTCCAAGGGTACCTTCTCCATCAAGCTCGGCTTTGTGGACGGTAAGGTTATCTCTAAGGAAGAAGTTGAAGTTTACGCAAAGCTTCCTTCCAAGGAAACACTGCTTTCTCAGCTCGTATTTATGCTTCAGAGCCCGATGCAGCGTCTGGCTATTGCAGTCAGCGAAATCGAGAAGAAGCAGACCGAGCAGTCTGCGTAATTTCACGCAGGTGGCATAGTGCCACAAGGAAATGCGGAATTTTCCGCGAATAACACTAAAAACATATTATTATGGAGGTAAATTGAAATGGCTTCTGAAAAGATTACAAAGTTTGTTGAAGAAGTAAAAGAGCTCTCTGTTATCGAGCTCAACGAGCTGGTAAAGGCTCTTGAAGAGGAATTTGGCGTATCCGCTGCTGCTGTTGCAGCTGCTCCCGCTGCAGGTGCTGCTGCAGGCGCTGCTGCTGCTGAAGAGAAGACTGAGTTCGATGTAGTTCTCGCTTCCTTCGGTGACGCTAAGATGGCTGTTATCAAGGCTGTTAAGGACGCTTGCGGTCTTGGTCTTAAGGAGGCTAAGGAGCTCGTTGAGGCTGCTCCTAAGGCTATTAAGGAAGCTTGCCCCAAGGCTGAAGCTGAAGAGCTCAAGAAGAAGCTCGAAGAAGCAGGCGCTAAGATCGAGCTTAAGTAATTTCCTGAATTACACAAACAGTTCTCCGCAGTTTTCTGCTGCGGAGAATTTTTTTAATGTGAGGTTATCAATGTCATTTTTAGATAAGCTTTTTTCCAAGAAGGAAAAAGAGAAATTAGACACAACAGCTACATACGATGTGTTCTTGATGTCATGCGATATTACCGCCAAAATCAAGACTATTCAGGAAGTACGAATTCTGAAACAAATGGGGCTCGCAGAGGCAAAAGCCTTTGTAGAATCTGCTCCCGTTGCAATTGCGTCAGGTTTGTCAATGAACGATGCTTTGGATATAAAGTTCAGATTTGAACAGGCAGGCGCAGTGATGAAGGTGCAGCCCACCAAGGAATAACAAACAGCGCTCTCAGCTCTTGCTGAGGGCGCTGTCTTCGTTTTTCGTCGAATGCGGAGCAAATAATTCTCTTAACCCGAACGAAAGGAGGAAAAGTGCAAACAGCATTCTCAGCGCGGAATTGTCAAGCAAGCGAGTACCCAGTGTTCCGAGAACCGCTCCCACTACCCCGCCAAGAGCCAGCTTCTTAACCAGCTTCTTATTCACAAGCCCGTGTCTTAGGTGCAAACACAGAGAAACAAGTGCAATCGGGAGAAAGAAAAGCAGATTAATTCCTTGAGCCGTTTTCTGTTCTACGTCCATAAACAGCGTAAGCCATACAACAAGAACAAACCCTCCGCCCAGTCCCATAGAAGCCATAACACCGGTTAGAAATCCAACTATTATACTAACAATATTCATTTTATCAACATTCTCACAGCCGCAGCAGTTACAACACCGCCAAAAATTCTTTTAAGCCATTGCGATTTGATTTTTTTGAGGAAAATCGCTCCCGACACAGCACCCAGAATGCCCCAAGGTATATACTCAAGCGCTCCCATATAATCCAGCTCGCCCGAAATGCCGTATGACACTGCGGTAACAAGACTCAGCAGAAATATCAAAGCAACAGAAGTTGCGTGTGCCTCATTAGCAGAACACTCTTTTTCCAGAATAGGAACAGCCACCACTCCCCCGCCGGAACCGAAAAAGCCGTTCAGCAGCCCTATTAGTCCGCCCTTCAACAAGTAGAAGTGCTTATTTGATTTATCCATATCGTAAATCTCCTAAAGAAATCTCATCTGTATTTTGTCCACTTAACAGAAAAATATAGTCATAGACAAAATATACAAAAGTTTTTACCAAGTCTGGGCAAATTGCCGAAAAATAAAAACGTAATATGTCAGAATTCGATTTTTCATTCAATATATCGTTGACATTATATCTGATATGTGGTAAAATATAAGTGTATGTAAAAAAATATCAAAGGGGTTTATGAAATGCTTTTAAATGGTTCTGATATCATAGTTGAATGTCTTTTGGAACAGGGCGCGGATACGATTTTCGGTTACCCG
>JBJESC010000189.1:0-3316 GCA_051882615.1 Oscillospiraceae bacterium | reverse complement strand
CTGCAGTACTCCGCTCAATGACCGCCCCCTCTCAGTTCCCTCAATTTTTTTAGCAAAGCTATCTCCATTTCCTGATCCTTTATCTTTGCCTGCAATATCTTGTTTTCCTGACGAAGGAGTTATGACCCCGAGCCTGCAGACGGAATACTCCGTGTTGAGCTGCGGCTGCTTACAATAAAAACGGTCGAGCAGCATTCTCGCTGCTGCGGAACAAACAGAAACAAGATTATTGCGTGTATGAATAACAGCCGCGAAGATATACTTGATACTGTCAAAATGCTGCTGATTGACGCAGATTATTACTCAATACGAAAGGCTTGCTCAATCGTTAAGAAAAAAGTCAAAAACGAAAAGAAACGGGAGCGTATGCCGGAAATGCTCCGCCTTACAAGAAAGCATTTCAGCGTCGTTAAGGCAAAGAAGAAGCTTTTCAAGCATAACCCCCACCTTCACCATGATTACTTTGATAAGATGATGGAGGAGTTCAAAGCAATAGGGGTCAATGTTGTTACCCTGGACAAGTACAGCGAGGTCAAGTTCCTGCCGAGCTTGTTCAATTATTTACGTTAAGAATATCCCGCCGAGGTTGACGCCTCGGCGGGGGATTATGCTCAACCGGTAGTTTACCAATTGCAGAAGATATCTTCCAACGCTTCCTCTCTGTAATTATCAAGCACCTTTTTTTCGGCGAGATACCGATGCAGATAGATTGCCGGACGATACCTTCTGCAGAAAGCTGCATTTAGCAGATGTCTTCCTCTGGGCTTCTTTTTTTTGTAATCCGGAGTGGTAAGATATACGAATGCAAGAGCTACTCCCGAGAAATCATCAGTTGCTGCATTGTTGGCAACTTTTTTCGGAGTTTCTTTGACGGCAGGTCGTCTAAGAAACATAAGAGAAGATCACAGCATACTATCCTTTTTTCAGCCATATCAAGATAGTTTTTAAGCCTGTCGTACCGGTTTTCGCTCTCAAGACCGATTGACTCAAAGTAGCCGAACAAAACACAAGAGATGCCAAAAAACAGTTGGACATCTTCACCAAAAATCCCACCGAAAATTTTGTCATTATTTTTGGACAAACTTTTCATAAAAAAACGGTTATATGTATGAGCGGGGATAAATATAAACCGAAACGAAAAGGAGAAGAAATATGTGCGTAGCATTTTATTCGCGTAAAAGCATTGAGAATCTTATTGCCGATGGAATATCGTTTAAGGATTGTGCGGTAATAAGCTTTTATGATGTCGGTGACGATGAGAACCGTGTGGATTACGACGGCGTTTGCAGCAGGGTTATGTATATCGCGATCGATGACATTGACAGAGAAGAACTGTATGACAGCGGCGGCAGCTTTGACACATTCTTCCCCGAGGCGAACCAAACAGCGGAGTTTATTATCGACTGCTACAACAGAGGGCTGAATATCATCTGTCAGTGCGAGTACGGTCAAGGACGCAGCGCAGGCTGCGCGGCGGCGATTCTGGAGCATTATTATCACAACGGGATTTCCGTTTTCTCGGATTATGGCTGCTATCCCAATCTGTTGATATACCACAAGATTCTGAATGCGCTTAATCACAGGCAGGAACGTGTGGAGCTTCACCTTCATACAAATATGTCTGCGGCAGGTGTTTCTTCGGCAGAGGAACTGATATTGCAGGCGGCGGAATACGGACAAACAGCCATTGCAATTACCGACAACTCCTCTGTACAGGCTTTTTCCGAAGCTTACCGCACAGCTTGCGGGAACAAGCTGGTAAAATTCATTTGTGGTATGGAGTGCAATTTGCCCGATATGCAGACAACGCTTGTTGTAATCGCGAAAAACCAAATCGGGCTTGAAAATCTGAATAAAATCAGCGGCGCGGCATATCTCACGAAGGAGAAGATTTCCGAACTGCGAAACGGTCTGATAGTTGGCAGCGGGAGCGAAACAGGCGAGCTTTTCCGTGCAATTGCCAACGGGAAATCTGAGAAAGAGCTTGTCGAAATCGCGGGATTTTATGATTATCCGGAGATTTGTCACACTATGCCGAGGGAGACCGTCCTGAAAATCATACGCCTGGGAACACAGCTGGATATTCCTGTTTGTGCGACCGGTAACGTCTATTATTGTCGGGACGAAGAGATAATTTCCCACATTCTTCTCGGTGACGAGCCACGGTATATTGACGGAGAAGGCGCTGTCGGACTTTCGCTGCATGAAACCGATGATATGCTTAGCACATTCAGATATCTCGGCGAGGAAAAAGCGTATGAGGTGGTTGTGACAAATACCAACCGCATTTCGGATATGATCGAGAATTTGTCGCCGCCATCTGTATTCGGCGAACAACGACAGATTGCTGAGCTGGAAGACGCCGAAAAGCTTGTCCGCGATTATGCTGAAAAATACGCTCTTGATTGGGATAATGAGCGTATCGTGCAATTTGCAGAGAAAATCGCCGGAGGTGTAATTGAAAATATTTGAGAGATAGTATTATTGTTTAAATGCAACACTCGAAAGAATTGACACATTTAGCACCTCGTGATATAATGAGAGTAACTCAGGCGTTTCAAACGGAAACACAAGAAGTGCAAACCGTGGTCAACGGCAAAGAGTATGCTGCTCATCGGGAATTTGCACAAGCAGCGGGCATGAAATCTTTTTTTGGAGGTATACAATTATGACAAGTTGGGATTGTTCGTATGTGGGTTTGTTTTTTGATAAAAAGGAAAACGATCAAAACCTTATCCAAAAGGTTATGGAGCTTTTGGAATATCGAAAAAACATTAGTTTGATTATTTCAGACGATGTTTTAGTCGGTCCGGACCCGAGCGTTTATGGTCACCCTACTCAGTGCTATATAGGTGAAAAAATACCTCCCGATGAACTTTTTACCTGCTGAATGCGTCGTTTTCAAAAGTAGTAGTGTATGCCTGTGCAGCTACAGTCATCTCTGATTTGGGCTCATACTCGGGCAAGGAATATACTTTAGACCCGATAATGGGCAAACGTTTTTACAGAGAGTTCTGTTATTGCTATTCAGAAAAAACTGCTTTTGGAAAACAAGTAGATACTGATAATCTTGCTGAAGCAGGAACCCGTTGTAGCGAATGCACTATTGGTAAGGACGGTTTTTCAGAAATCATCGCATTGATAAAGAAATTGAAAAAACTAAGGAAACGCTGAATAAATAGCCAAAGGAAATGGCTGTGGCACAGAGTAAAAGCCAAAAGTTGACATTTTAACGGAGCAATCAAAAATATAGTGTAAACCCCGAGACCATCCCAAATCTTGTGTAAACTCCATAAATAGTGTATAATAAAATCAA
>JBJESC010000188.1:0-3321 GCA_051882615.1 Oscillospiraceae bacterium | reverse complement strand
GGAAGTCCTTTTTCAGCATAAAGCTGATTTTTCCCGTGGTTTCCACAATTGCGTAGTTTACTTGCGAGATGTCAAAAATCTGTTGACCGCGCATCGACTCAATCAGGTCGTCTACCGTGTAGCGGAGCTTTTTCATCTCGCTTTGGAGTATTTTCCCATTGGAAATAATAACTCTGGGAGTGCCGATTACAAACTTCCTGAATTTAGTCGATTTCAGCATTATAGTCGATACTATTACGTCAAGACTGACAAGCGTGAGGATAGGGACAATTCCCATTATCATCGGAATCGAGCTGTCCTCAACGGGTAATGCGGCAATATTGGAAATCAGAATTGTTACAACCAGCTCGGACGGCTGAAGCTCGCCGAGCTGCCTTTTCCCCATAAGCCGAAGTGAAAAAGCGACCACTACATACAGAATAACCGCGCGGATAAGAACTATTGCCATTGAAAAACGCTCCTTTTCGGGAATACTTTAGCGATATTATTTGGTTTTTACTTTGGGAATATTCACTTGACACGGCGGGGAAAATGTGATATAATTAACGAGTAGTGCTGCATTGCGGATTTGCCGCGTATGCCCGTGGCTCTGGGCTGGGTAAAAGGCACACATTGTCAGATTATCAAGGGTTGATTTATGAAAATCGGAGTATCAACGGCTTCCCTATATCCGCTTCACGCCGAGGACGCATTTCTCGAATTGTGCGGATTGGGGGTTAAGAATATCGAAGTCTTTGCTAACAGTATGTACGAAGGCGGAGAGGAATGTACCTCAAAGATTTTGAGATTGAAAGAGGAGTACGGTGTTGACGTTACCTCGTTTCATCCCTTTTCTTCGCCTATGGAGAGCGTGTTTCTGTTCTCGACTTACGACAGAAGAATAGACGAGATGCTGGAGATGTATCGCGGCTTCTTCAAGAGTATGAACAGGCTGGGGGCAAAGGTGTTTGTGGTGCACGGGGCAATTCTGAGCTCAAAATGCACTCCCGAGCATTATTTCAGACAATTCAGAATGCTTGCAGAGGCGGGCAGGGAATACGGGGTGACGGTAGCGCAGGAGAACGTTTCGTACTGCCTTTCGGGAGATATAGATTTCCTGAGAGCGATGAAGCGTGAGCTTGGCGAATACGCAGGCTTTGTTCTCGACCTGAAGCAGGCAAGGAGGAGCAAGGCAAATCCCCTTGATTACGTCAGCGAGCTTGGCGAGAGCATTGTGCATTGCCACTTGTCTGACGGCGACGCCGAGCGCGATTGTCTCCCGCTCGGAAAGGGCTGCTTTGACTTTACGGAGCTTGTAAGGCGGCTTTCGGGAGTCGGGTTTGACGGTGCGATGATTGTCGAGCTTTACAGGCAGAACTACGGTGAGTTTTCGGAGCTTCGTGAAAGCGCCGATTATATAAAAGAAATCTGTGAAAAAATACTTTAAGGACCGGTGACGAAAATGAAATTGGATAAATTGGTTGGAGATCGTTTTAAGGAGCGCCCCTCGGATTGTCAGATTGACAGCCACGCGCTTATGGTACGCGGCGGCTATATCAAGTATGTCGCAAACGGCATTTACTCAAACTTCCCTCCGCTCAAGCGTGTGACCAAGAAGATTGAGCAGATTATCCGCGAGGAAATGGACGCTATCGACGGACAGGAAGTAATGTTCCCCGTTGTTATGCCTGCGTCTCTCTGGGAGGAGTCGGGAAGATATACCAGCATAGGCAGCGAGCTTCTGCGCTTTAAGGACAGAAACCGTCAGCCTATGGTACTCGGAATGACTCACGAGGAAGCGGCTGTTCAGCTGGTGCGCGAGTACGCCAATTCCTACACCAAGTACCCGTTTATGATTTACCAAATTCAGACCAAGTTCCGTGATGAGGCGCGTCCGCGCGGCGGTCTTATCCGAGTTCGTGAGTTCACGATGAAGGACGCATATTCCTTCCACACCTCTCAGGAGGATCTGGAGGAGTACTATCAGCGCTGCCATAAGGCTTACGAGAGAATTTACGAGCGCTGCGGTGCGCCGAACGTAATCTCCGTTAAATCAGACAGCGGAATGATGGGCGGCAGCGTATCTCACGAGTTTATGCTGCTCACCCCTATCGGCGAGGACAGCATCGCAATCTGTAAGGAGTGCGGATATACCGCAAACGTAGAGGCTGCGAAGTCCATTACCGAAAACCTCCGCGATGAAAATTCCGAGGAGCTCAAGGAAGTATACACCCCCGATATTCACACTATCGAGGATATTTGCGAATTCCTGAAAATGCCGCTTAACAAGAGCTGCAAGGCGGTTGTTTACCAGAAAAATGCTGACGACAGCTTTGTTGTTATCTTTATTCGCGGTGATTTGGACGTAAACGAAACCAAGGTTACCAACTTCCTCGGCTGCGACATTCATCCCGCAGTAATTACCGAGGAGTGCGGACTGAACGCGGGATATATCGGACCTGTTAATCTGAAAATCAACGGCGATTTCACCGTGCTTTACGATTCCTCGCTCGAGAATGCGAACAACCTCTCCTGCGGCGCTAACAAGACCGAGTACCACCTCACGGGACTTGATATGAAGCGCGATGTTCCTGCTGCCGAGTACCACGATTTTGCGAAGATTACCGACGGCGGCATTTGCCCCGAGTGCGGAAAGAAGATGATTTCCATTTCCCGCGGTATCGAAGTCGGCAATATCTTCCAGCTCGGAACAAAGTACTCCAAGTCAATGGGAATGACCTATCTTGATAAGGACGGCAAGGAGCAGACTCCGATTATGGGCTGCTACGGAATAGGCGTTGGTCGTTTGGCGGCTTCCGTCTGCGAGTCCTCTCACGATGATTACGGACCTATCTGGCCTATGGCGATTGCTCCGTGGCAGGTTCATCTCTGCGCGGTTCGCGTTGATGACGAGCGCGTAAGAGCGGCAGCGGACAAGCTCTATGACGATTTGCAGAAGTCGGGCGTAGAGGTAATCTACGATGACAGAGATGTAAGAGCGGGAGTTATGTTCTCCGACGCAGACCTGCTCGGCGTTCCGCTGAGAGTGGTAATCAGCCCCAGAAACCTCGACGAGGGCGTGTTCGAGCTTTCCTCCAGAGATAAGAAGCTCTCCGAAAAGCTCAATCCCGAAACAGCGGTTGCAAGACTTAAAGAACTGATTGCTTCTATGCTTGAAAGCTAACAGGCTGTCGATAAAGGCACATCTACTTCGTCAACGGCGTCACGGCAGGCACCAAGCCTAGCCGTGACGCCGTTTCCTCGTATCTGTACCATCCTCGACAGCCTTTTCTTATATTTCTTTAACAAGATGAGAGCCTAAGAATAATCTCAGGTCTTTGC
>JBJESC010000187.1:0-13904 GCA_051882615.1 Oscillospiraceae bacterium | reverse complement strand
CTCGGCTACAAGCCCGGCAACACCGACGTTACACAGGGCGACCTTGAGCTTGCAGGCTACAAGTCCATCTTCGAGCAGATGGTTAAGGACTACAACTTTGAGTACTGCATTTCCTCTCTGCGTGTAAGCCACTCCGCTTCCGACAACGGCTGGTCCGCTTGCATTTACAGCAGAGATACCAAGGAGTTCTACCACTCCAAGGAGTACTCCATTCACCCGATTGTTGACCGTGTAGGCGGCGGCGACTCCTTCGCGGGCGGCGTTATCTGCGGTCTGGTTGACGGAAAGGATTTCAAGTCCGCGCTTGAGTTCGGTGTAGCTGCTTCCGCTCTGAAGCACACTATCCCCGGCGACTTCAACCTCGTTTCCCGCAAGGAAGTTGAAACCCTCGCAGGCGGCGACGCTTCCGGACGTGTTCAGAGATAATCGGCGATGATGAAGCTCTTCATTCGCGCTCATGACCTCGGCGTCAAGGGCGAGGAGAATATAGTCACCCGCTTGGACGAGCTGGGAATAAGCGGAGTTCAGCTGGTGGCGTATAAATGTCTTGACGGAATTGCTTACGCTCCCGGCGCAATGACCAAACAGCGCGCCGAGGCGTTCTCCGAAACGTTCAAGGCGGCGGGGAAGACCGTTCCGCTTATCGGAGCGTATTTCAACCCCGTTCACCCGAACGAGGAGAAGATAAAGAACGGCATTGCGGTGTTCAAGGAGTACTTAAAGTTCTCCCACGAACTCGGCTGCGATACCGTAGGCTCGGAAACCGGCTCGTTTAACGGCGACAAGTGGACATACCACCCGCAGAACCGCACGGAAGAGGCGGTGCAGCGGGTAATCTCCACTTTCAGCGAGCTTGCGGATTACGCAAAGGACTGCGGCTCGTATATCGGTATGGAGGGCGCGTTCGGGCACGTCTGCTGGAACGTTGAAACTCTCGACCGCGCGGTTAAGAGCATAGCAAGAGATAACATCAAGATAATTTTCGACCTGTACAACTACCTTGACGCTTCAAACGTCAATGAGATGTACGATATACTTGCCAAGGGACTGCAAACGTTCGGCGACAGAATAGTGGTCTTTCACATTAAGGACTGCATTGTCGCGGAGGACGGCTCTCTGAAGCAGGTGGGAGTGGGCAAGGGAATTTTCGACTATTCGAGAATAATCCCCGAAATCCGCAAGGTCTGCCCCAATGCAAATCTTGTGTTTGAGGGAACAACGGGCGACGATATACCCGCCGCAGTTGCTCACCTTAAGCAATTTATTTAACTAAAACAGGAGGAGATACCAATGACTCTTGACATCAGATACGCAAATCACCCCGAAGATTCCAAGAAGTACGATACCGAGACGCTTCGCAAGCACTACCTTATCGACAGAATCTTCGTGAAGGACGAAATCGCGCTTACCTACTCGCATCAGGACAGAATGATTGCGGGCGGCGCAATGCCCGTTGACGCCGAGCTTTCCCTCGGAAGCACCAAGGAGCTCGGCACGGAGTACTTCCTCGAAAGACGCGAAATGGGTATCATCAACGTCGGCGGCAAGGGCACGCTCGTTCTTGACGGCAAGGAGTACGCGCTCAACTTCAAGGACGGCATTTATATCGGAATGGGAACCAAGGAGATTATCTTCAAGTCCGAGGACAAGAACAATCCCGCTAAGTTCTACATCAATTCCTGCCCCGCGCACAAGACCTATCCTACCGTGTATATCACCAAGGACAAGGCGGTTCATCGTCCGCTCGGCTCTGACGAGAATATGAACAAGCGCGTTGTAAACCAGTATGTAAACCCCGCAGTTTGCGAGAGCTGCCAGCTCGCTATGGGTATGACGGAGCTTGCTCCCGGCAACAGCTGGAACACAATGCCTTCTCATACTCACGAGAGAAGAATGGAGGTTTACTTCTACTTTGAGGTTCCCGGCGACAACATCGTATTCCACATGATGGGACAGCCCAAGGAAACCCGCCACATCATTCTGCACAACGAGCAGGCTGTTATTTCTCCCTCGTGGTCTATCCACAGCGGAACAGCCACCAGCAACTACACCTTTATATGGGGTATGTGCGGTGAGAACCAGACCTACGACGATATGGACAATATCGGCAACTACGACCTGAAGTAATCGGGATAGTCCCGTTTGCAAATAATACAAGGAAAAGTGAGAGTACCGTTATGGCTTATTTAACTTTAAAAGGCATTAACAAGATTTACCCGAATGGATTCCACGCTGTTCACGACTTCAATCTTGAGATTGAAAAGGGCGAGTTTATCGTCTTTGTAGGCTCGTCGGGCTGCGGAAAATCCACAACCCTGCGTATGATTGCAGGCCTTGAGAACATAAGCAAGGGCGACTTTTTCATCGACGGCGAAAGAGCCAACGAGAAAGGTCCTCGTGAGCGCGGTGTTGCAATGGTATTCCAGAGCTACGCCCTCTATCCGCACATGACGGTATACGATAACCTTGCGTTCGGTCTGACTCTTCAGGGTGTTGACGACGATGTTATCGAGGAGAGAGTATACGCTACCGCGAAAATTCTCGGTCTTACCGACTACCTCGACAGAAAGCCCCGTGCTCTGTCCGGCGGTCAGAGACAGCGTGTAGCTGTAGGCCGTGCTATTATCCGTAAGGTTGACATCTTCCTTATGGACGAGCCGCTTTCCAACCTTGACGCAAAGCAGCGTGTAACGATGCGTTCCGAGATTACTCAAATTCACCGCAACACGGGCGCTACCACTATCTACGTTACTCACGACCAGACCGAGGCTATGACAATGGCTGACAGAATCGTCGTTATGAAGGACGGATATATTCAGCAGGTTGGTACGCCTTATGATTTGTACTTCAACCCCACCAATATGTTCGTTGCGGGCTTTATCGGAGAGCCTCCGATGAACTTCATCGACGCAGAGGTCAAGGAGGGTATGCTCTATATCGGCGATAACATAATTGATTTGTACGCGATTGCAGACAAGGAAGTTGTCGAGAAGTACGAGCGTGAGGAGGTTGCTTTCGGCTTCCGTCCCGAGGCGATAAGACTTATCAAGAGCGACGAGGACACTCGCAAGGCATATAGAATCGACTGCACAGTTGAGCTTACCGAGCTGCTCGGCGATAACACCAACGTTTACGTTGACATTCACGGCATTAAGACAATTCTCAAGGTTGATCCGCATGATTCTCCTGCGGTTGATTCCAAGCTTCAGTTTGCAATTCCTTTCGAGAGCGTATATCTCTTCGATAAGGCAACCGAGAAGCGTATTCAGTTGAAGAAAGAAGTTTAATGGCTTCAGATAATTCCACAGTAAGCGAAAAGGACCGTAAGCGCAGAGAGTTTATCCTCACGGGCAACCCTATGGCGGTTGTCCTGCATATCTCGCTGCCGCTTATGGCTCTTGGCGCGTTTTCCTATATCAGCAGCATTATTGATACCGTAGTGGTGTCCGCCACGGACAACAACGCGCTTTCAAGCGTTGTAATGATTTCGCAGATTAAGGCGCTGATTTCGGCGCTGGGCGGAGGCTTTGCTACGGGAAGCTCGATTATCGTGTCAAGGCTTATCGGGCGCGGCGAGTACGACAAGGCGAAAAAGGCGGCAAACACTACAATTATGCTCTTTTTCATCGTAGCGGCAGCGCTTGTCGGACTGCTTCAGCTTTTCGCGGTTGGAATACTGCGGCTGGGCAGGCTGGACGACGAGATGATTGCAATGGGAATAGGCTATTTCCGCGTGCAGATAATCTCGCTCGGAGTGGGAATGTTCAATTCCGTGTTTATGGGCTTGGAAAAGTCCCGCGGCGCGATGATGAACATTACCGCAATCAACATTATGTCGATGGCGATGAAGCTTGCGTTTACGATTCTTTTCGTCAACGTAATGCACTTGGGTACAACATGGATTGCAGCGGGAACGCTCTGCGCGGACTTGTCGGTGACGATATACGCGCTGGTAAATCTTCTTCGCCGCAGCTACCTGTTTAAATTCAATCCAAGGGACACGATGTTTACTAAGGAGTTTTTCAAGCCTCTGTGTTCGCTGTCTATTCCCGTTTCTCTCGGAAAGTTCGTTTTTTCGATGGGCAAGGTAATAGTCAACGGCTTGGCGAAGGACTACTACGGCGGCGACGCTCCCGGTGCGCTGGGAGTTTCCAACCAGATAAGCGGCGCGGTAACGCACCTCACCACATACAGCGAGGACGCGGAGAGCTCGGTTATAAGCTACAATCTCTCCAACAAGTACTACTCGCGTATGATTAAGGTGTTCTTCTGCACTCTGGCGGTGAACCTTACCATTACGTCAATCGGATTTGTGCTGCTGACGACTTTCAAATCCCCGCTTTCAATGTTCTTTGCGGACGGAAACGCCGAAAAGGCGGCGCTTATCGAGAAAATCTTCGGATTTGAGAGCATTGGCATTATCGCATTGGGTGTAAACTCGGCGGTAAACGGTCTGATTTACGGATTGGGCTACACAAAGCTGTCAATGGTGTGCAATCTGTCGCGCCTTTTTGTGTTCAGAATTCCCTCGATGCTCGTGATGATAAACTTTTTCCCGAACATCGGCGCGGAAAGCCTTGGTATCGCAATGCTTGTATCGAATGTCGGCATTGGTCTGATGTCATTGGTGATAGGAACAGTCTGCATTATCAGAATTGCGATGCACAAAACCAAGGATAACGTTAAAATCTAAGAAACTCGCACCGCACAAAATTTTGTGTGGTGTTGTTATAGAAAAGAATAAATCTCCCGATAATATTGAGGTATTGAGTATGAAGGACTTGAACAGAACCAACTACGAAAAGAAAACCGAAAGACCGATTAAGATTATGCAGTTCGGCGAGGGTAACTTCCTTCGCGCGTTCGTTGACTGGATTCTCCAGAATATGAACGATGCCGGCGTAATCAACTCCGATGTTGTTGTGGTACAGCCCATGCCTTTCGGACGTGTGGCAGACCTCGCAAAGCAGGACGGTCTTTACACCGTATGCCTTGACGGTATCAACAACGGCGAAAAGGTACAGGAGCGCGAGATAATAAACGTACTCCGCGATTTCATCAACCCCTTTGAGCAGTACGACAAGTTCCTCGGCTACGCAAAGAGCGAGGATCTCGAAGTCGTAATCTCCAACACCACCGAGGCAGGTATTACCCTCGACAAGAACGACACCGATTTCAGCAAGTGCCCCACCAGCTTCCCCGGCAAGCTGCTTGCTTTCCTTGAAGCGAGATACAACCACTTCAACGGCGCTGCCGATAAGGGACTTGCAATCGTTCCCTGCGAGCTTATCGACCACAACGGCGAAGAGCTCAAGCGCATTATGAACGAGCTTGCTAAGATTAAGGGTATGGACGCTAAGTTCGTTGACTGGATGAACAACGCGTGCCACTACACCTCCACCCTCGTTGACAGAATCGTTCCCGGCTATCCCAAGGATAACGCGGCGCAGATTTGCGAGGAGATGGGCTTCCAGGATAACAATATCGTTAAGGGCGAGATTTTCCACCTTTGGGTTCTCCAGAAGGAGCCGTTTGTTCAGGCTAAGCTCCCCGCTGACAAGGCAGGTCTGAATGTTATCTTCGCTGATGACATCACTCCTTACAAGCAGAGAAAGGTTAAAATTCTCAACGGTACTCACACCGCTATCGTTCCCGTATCTTACCTTTCGGGAATTGACACCGTTCGTGAGTCCGTAGAGGACGAGGACGTTGGAAGATTCGCAGCCGAGCTCATCAATGACGAAATCAAGCCCACTATCGACCTGCCCAAGGACGAGATGGACGCTTTCGCAAACAGCGTTGTAGAGCGCTTCAAGAACCCCTTCATTCGTCACGAGCTCATGTCTATCGCTCTGAACTCCACCACGAAGTTCAAGACCAGACTGCTCCCCACCTACAACGACTACCGTGCTAAGTTCGGCAAGAGCCCGAAGCACATTCTGTTCTCTCTCGCTTCTCTCATCGTGTTCTATCGCGGCAAGCGCGGCGACGAGGACATCAAGCTGGCTGATGACGCGAAGTATCTTGACTTCTGGAAGGATGTATGGGCTTTGGGCGATGATTACACCGCTATTGCTAAGAAGGTGCTCAACTACACTGAGCTCTGGGAGCAGAGCCTCGATGTTGACGACAACCTTGCGCTCGTTGCAGGCTACGTTGAGAGCATTGTGAAGAACGGCGAGAGAGCGGCTCTCAAAGCGTTCCTCGGTTAATTTAATGGTGAATGAAATGAAGAAAACGATTATTATTTCTCCTCTCGACTCCGTGGCAGTAGCACTCGCTCCCCTCAAAAAGGGCGAGGAGCACGAGGGCATTGTACTTGCCGAGGACATTGAGAAAGGACACAAGTTCGCTCTGAAGCCTATTAAAAAGGGCGAAAAGGTAATCAAGTACGGCGAGGTTATCGGCAGAGCAACCGCCGATATTGAGCCGGGATACCATATCCACAGCCACAATATGTCCACCAATCTTGAGGGTACTCTTGAGTATTCCTACAACAAGAAGGACGTAGCTCCCCTTGAAAAGAAAACCGCGCCCAAGGTGATGGTTTTCGAGCGCAAGAACGGCGAAGTGGGAATCCGCAACGAGCTGTGGGTAATCCCCACCGTCGGCTGTGTAAACGCACAGGCGAAGATGATTGTGGAGACCTTCAAGAACAAGCACCCCAATGCCGAGGGCATTGACGGAGTGTTCACCTACACCCACCCCTACGGCTGCTCGCAGATAGGCGAGGATCACGAGCGCACTCGTATGATTTTGCAGAGAATGGTGAAGCACCCCAACGCGGGCGGCGTACTCGTTCTCGGTCTGGGCTGTGAGAACAACCGTATGGACGTTTTCAAGGACACGCTCGGCGATTACGACAAGGAGCGCACCGAGTTCCTTATCGCGCAGGACGTTGAGGACGAAATCGCAGAGGGCGTTGCTCTTCTCGAAAAGCTCTACGAAAAGGCTAAGGGCGACAAGCGCGTTGAAAAGGATATGAGCTGCCTGAAGGTAGGACTTAAGTGCGGCGGTTCGGATGGTCTGTCGGGTATCACGGCTAACCCGCTGGTTGGACGCTTCTCCGACTATATCGCGGCTGTGGGCGGTACTACCGTACTGACCGAGGTTCCCGAAATGTTCGGCGCGGAGCAGCTGCTTATGGACAGAGCGCAGGACGAGGCTACCTTCGACAAGATTGTAAAGCTGGTTAACGGCTTCAAGGAGTACTATCAGAAGCACGACCAGCCCGTATACGAGAACCCCTCTCCCGGAAACAAGGCGGGCGGAATTACCACCCTCGAGGACAAGTCCCTCGGCTGCACTCAGAAGTCGGGCTGCAGCGAGGTTCGCGACGTCCTGTTTGACGGCGACAAGCTCACCGCTCACGGTCTGAACCTGCTCAACGGTCCCGGAAACGATATGGTTGCGGTTACAAACCTCGCTTCGGCAGGCTGCCACATGGTGCTGTTTACCACAGGACGCGGCACTCCGTTCGGAGGCTTTGTTCCCACCATCAAGATTGCGACCAACAGCGACCTTGCGGCTCGCAAGAAGAATTGGATTGACTTCAACGCAGGCTCTATTGTAACGGGCGACACGTTCGAGCAGAAGCTGGACGAGCTGGTTCAGCTTGTAGCCGATACCGCAAGCGGAAAGCAGACGGTAAACGAGCGTTACAACTCTCGCGAAATCGCGATTTTCAAGACAGGCGTAACTCTTTAATTTTTCGACAATTTTTTCGATAGGAGAAAAAACAATGAAGCAGTTTATGGATAAGGATTTCGTCCTTCAGACGGAAACCGCAAAGACACTTTATCACAACTATGCAGAGGGAATGCCGATTTTCGACTTCCACTGCCACCTCCCCATTCAGGAGATTTACGAGGACAGAAAGTTCGCTAGCATCACCGAGTGCTGGCTGGGCGGCGACCACTACAAGTGGCGTCTTATGCGTGAGCTCGGCGTTGACGAGAGCTACATCACAGGTGACAAGAGCGACTATGAGAAGTTCCTCAAGTACGCAGAGGTTATGCCCTACGCAATCGGCAACCCCATTTTCCATTGGACTCACCTTGAGCTTCAGCGCTATTTCGGGATTAACGACATTCTTTCTCCCAAGACCGCGAAGGAGATTTTCGACAAGTGCAACGAGAAGCTTCAGACTCTCACCGCGCGCAAGCTCATCACAATGAGCAACGTTAAGAAGATTTTCACAACCGACGATCCCATTGACGATCTGCATTGGCACAAGCTCCTCAAGGAGGACAAGAGCTTTGAGGTGGAGGTTGCTCCCGCATTCCGTCCCGACAAGGCTATCAACATCGAGCTGCCCACCTACGTTCCGTATATCGCAAAGCTTGCTGACGCGGCTGACGTGAAGATTGACGGTATCGACAGCCTGTGCGAAGCGCTCACCAAGAGAATAGAGTTCTTCGACAGCGTAGGCTGCGTATGCTCCGACCACGCGCTTGACGTTGTAATGTTCGCTCCCGCAACCAAGGAGCAGGTTGACAAGATTGTCAAGAAGGCACTTGCAGGCGACGACCTCACACAGCTTGAGGTTGAGCAGTACAAGGGCTACGTTCTCGTACACCTCGGCAAGCAGTACGCAAGACTGCATTGGGTACAGCAGTACCACATCGGCGCTCTGCGAAACAACTCCGCTCGCTATATGAGAGAGCTCGGCCCCGATACAGGCTTTGACGCAATCGAGGACCAGACCTTCGCAAAGAAGCTCTCTATGCTTATGGATACTCTCGACAGCACCAACGAGCTGCCCAAGACTATTCTGTACAACCTCAACCCGCGTGATAACGAGGTTCTGGCTACTATCAGAAACTGCTTCCAGCAGGCGGGCTTCGTTGGCAAGATTCAGTTCGGTTCCGCTTGGTGGTTCCTGGATCAAAAGGACGGTATGCAGAAGCACCTCACCGCGCTTTCTCAGCTCGGTCTGGTAAGCAAGTTCGTGGGAATGCTCACCGACAGCCGAAGCTTCCTCTCCTACACTCGTCACGAGTATTTCAGAAGAATTGTCTGCAATATGTTCGGTAACCTCATTGAGGAGGGCGAGTACCCCAACGATATTGAGACAGTAGGCGCAATCGTAAAGGATATTTGCTACAACAACGCAATCGCTTATTTTAAAAAATAAGGGTAGGTAATTCACCCACCCCCAACCCCCTCCCTCAAGGGAGGGGGCTTTTTTTGTGTGGGGCGCTCCGCGCCCCATCGGGGGCGTTGCCCCCGAACCCCCATTGCTAATGTCTGCTGTAGCAAATACACTCCATTCCAAGGGGGCTTTTTTGTGTGGGGCGCTCCGCGCCCCATCGGGGGCGTTGCCCCCGAACCCCTATTTATAATCTGCGCTGCCCCCATTCCAATGGGGGGATTGTTTTTTCCGGCACTCAGCCCCAACTGATTACCCCGCAATCCTGTAAATCGCGTCCGCTATAGCATTCCCCACAAGCTGTCCCGAATAAACCGCTTCTTCGAGGGAGTTGCCGTGGCTTCCCACCTCAATCAGCAGCGCGCCTGTGGAAAGGCTCTGGTTGTAGTTGCGGTAGTCGAACAGGATAGGTCGTGCAAGACTCGGATAACGCTCCTCGGCGCAGTTCTGAATAAGGCAGGCTAGCTTGAAGTTCTCAAGATAGTAGGGCATATCGAACATCTCGCTCTCACAGCAGGAGATAATCATAAACTGTGCGGCGTTCTTCCCGTCAATCATCGCTACGGGAGCGGGCAGGCTGCCGTCTCCGTTGCCTATTCCGTCTCGGTGGACATCTATTACCACCTTGATAGATGGGTACTTCTCCAGCGTTTTCTGAATGGTTTCCGCAGAGCGGTAGTACGAGCCCGTGTAGGGGTCGTCGTGGATTGTGCAGTCGTGAACGGACGAAATCCCGCGCTCCGCGAGCGCTTCACATATCGCGTCACCGACTGCGACTATGCTTCTCTCGGGGTCGGACGAGCGGAGCGGGTAGTTTTTGTCGTACCAATCGGCTTCGGGGAGAAAGCTCTCCGAGGTGTGAGTGTGGTAGATAAGAACGCTCGGCTCGTCCGTGTTGATGTCGAGTTCGGGGGTTTTGACAGCGGCGTTCTCCAGCGTGGAGTTGAGCACGTCCGTGCAGTTTCGCACCTGTGCGCCGCTTTCGAGGTTTATGTACGCTTCCGAGGTGAACTTCCCGAAGTTACAGCGGATTATCGCGCCGCTGTGCTCGGTGAACTGCGAAAAGTCGGTGGTATCGCGCTGCTCGGAGCGGTTCTGCACGATTACCGTGCCGCGTTTCTGCTGAGGGGTAACGGGGTTGTTGGCGGGAATATCCTCGCTTGACGAGGTGCTGGTGGTACTAGCGGTTGAGATTGAGTTTTGGGAGCGGCTCTCCTCGGTGGACGAAGAAGCGCTCTGTTCGGGGGTGGAAGAAGCGGGCGGCTCGGGTGAGCTGTCCGTGTCCTGCTTGTCCGTATCGGACGTGTGCAGCTCCGCTCCCGCCGTGAGCAATGCCGCCTCTCGGATATATCCCCCCGCCGCCGTTTGAGAGCCTGCCAGAAACGGACAGCAAATCGCCAGACATACGATAATAATAGACTTGATTTTTCCCATATTTTTCTCCTCCTTTTTAATAAGCATATTCGGGGGAGCGGGGTAGTAGTACACCGAGTTTGACATATTCGGGGAAATATGTTATACTTCAAAAATAGTATCCGCAATATGTAAGATTTTCGGATTTTCCGCGCATAGATAGATGAAGCAGAAATATTTTTGCTCACTTGGAGGTGACGATTTGAGGGTGCAGGACAACGAATGGCGGGAGCTGCTTCGCAGTAATCCCGAAAAGGGCTTAAAGGCTCTGATGAAGCAGTACGGAGGGCTTGTCTATGCCGTGGTGAAGCGCTGTCTGCCCGAGTTCGGCGAAACGGATATTGAGGAATGCACGGCGAACGTGTTCAGCGAGTTTTATCACGAGCTGGACAGATACGCCCCCGAAAAGGGCAGCGTAAAGGCTTGGCTGTGCGTTATAGCGCGGCACAACGCGGTTGATTATGTCCGCCGAAACTCCCCGCCGCTGCCGCTGGACGAGGAAATTGCGGTAATGGGCGCTTCTCTTGAAAGCGGCGCAGAGGAGAGCGAGCTCAGGCGGGCGGTGCTTGAAGCTGTGAAAGCGCTCGGCGAACCAGACCGCGAAATTCTTCTGCGGAAGTACTACTTGGGGGAGTCCTCGAAAGCTATTGCCGTGCGCCTTAAAATGTCGGTATCGAATGTTGACACGCGTGCAAGCCGCGCTGTCGATAAGCTTCGTAAGAGTCTTAAGGATTGGGGTGACTTATTATGAAAGATATTCTGGATAAAACGCTCGGAAGCCTTACACCGAGCGAGCTTGACGAGCTTCTGCCCGAGGATTTCAGCGCAAAGCTCCCGAATGACGTGCTTAAACGGCTTGAAAAAGCGGCGCTTCAAAAGTCGGGGATTGCGCGCCCGAAACGCCGTTTTGCTTATCATGTGCTTGTTCCCGCAGCGATAGCAGCGGCGCTGTGCTGCGGAGGAATTGCTGCAGCTGCCGAAGCGCGGGAATACAACGCCGCGATGGAGTTCTTTGCGGCAAACAATCTCTCGGTTGACGGGCTGAACCGCTCGGAGGTTAAGGCGGTATACCGCGATATTTCAATGCAGCGTTTCACTAACAGCAAAACCGCCGAGGTAATTAAGCGTTCGGTTGCGGGAACGGAAATTCTTCAGGAACAGCCAACTCCCGAGGAGCTTTCCACACTATGGAACAGCAATCTCAACGCTGCAAAGCTCCCGAAAAACGGTACGGAATACAAAATTGACTACAACTATAAAGACGACGACTATACAGTAACAAATTATCTCAGCAGTACCGTTGAGTGCTTGCGCGAGGGGAAAGCCGTATGGAAAAACGAGTTCGGACCGTTCGTTGTTGACGGCTGCACTGCGGTTTCGGGCGGAACAGTTGTGTGGGGTGCAACCGATTCCTTATCGTGTAAAGATACTACCCACGGCTATGTTGCGTTTGTTGATAAGAACGGCGACAAGCTCTGGCAGCGCCGCCTTGAACACGGCTTTGAACGCGAGAGTATTTCGGCTGTGGTGGATAACGGTGACGGCACATTTGCAGTTTTCGGGCGCGGGTATTTCGATACTCTTTGCTTTTCGTTATTTGATTTGGAGGGAAATGAACTCCGCTTTAAAAAGACGGAAATCGAAAACCTTGCTAACCTGATAAACGCTGTTCGCTTGGGCGAGGGATATATGGTGCAGCTGAATAACATATCGGGAGCGGGAAACGCCGAAATAGTAATGCTTGACAGCTATGGAAATATCACCGACAATATCGTCTATGAGGGCGAGGACTGCGGCTACTATATTACGGATATGGCAGAATTTGAGGGCAGGCTTTATCTTTCCGCTTACGCTGTTCCGAAGCAGACCGACGAGGGCGGCAGACACGAGATTGCGGGGATTATCGACCGTATTCATCAAAGGGGCGGCTTGGATATTTCCACCGAAGAATTAACGCCGATTGTGCGTGATAATTATACCGCGGTGCTGCTTTTGTGCGACACGCATGGTGGCGAGCCGAAGCAATTCTACTCCGCAAAGGGCTCACTCGGCGGAAAGCTTACCGTGGAGAATGGGAAACTGAAATGGGACGTAAACAGCGTGATTGGGGCGAGATTTTCTCCCTACACAAGCTCGTACTCATTCGCGTATAACTGCCAGGTCTATCGGTATACGTTTGAAAGCTCGGGCAAGCTCGCAAAGTGCGAAAAGACGGACGAAACTGTGTCTTATAAAATGTAATAAGCACGAACACCCTCGCCAAATATTGGCGGGGCAGTCTGTCGATAAAGGCACATCTACTTCGTCAAGCCCCTGTTGGCAGCCACAAAGGCTAGCCAACAAGGGCTTTCCTTGTATCTGCACCTTTCTCGCCAGCCTGTTTTAAATCTTTCGACAACCAAAAAGGCTGCACGCGTTGTGCAGCCTTTAGTGTTATTTGAAGTTGTGCGATATTAGTACATACCGCCCATACCGCCTGCGGGAGCAGCGGGCATTGCGGGCTCGGGCTCGGGCTTGTCGGCAACAAGGCTCTCGGTGGTGAGAACCATCTCCGCTACGGAAGAAGCGTTCTGCAGTGCGGAACGTGTTACCTTAGCGGGGTCAACGATACCGCTCTTAATCATATCGCCGTAGGTCTCGGAGTATGCGTCATAGCCGTAGCCTACTGTCTTCTTCTTGAGAATGGTGTCGATTATTACGGAGCCTTCAACGCCTGCGTTGAGAGCTATCTGACGAATGGGCTCTTCAAGAGCGCGCAGCACGATTGCAGCGCCTGTCTTCTCGTCGCCCTCAAGCTTGTCGAGTACCTTCTGAACAGCGGGAATGCAGTTTACGAGAGCAACTCCGCCGCCTGCTACGATACCCTCTTCAACAGCCGCCTTGGTAGCTGCGAGAGCGTCCTCGATACGGAGCTTCTTCTCCTTCATCTCAACCTCGGTAGCAGCGCCTACCTTGATTACGCCTACGCCGCCGGAGAGCTTTGCAAGGCGCTCCTGAAGCTTCTCCTTGTCGAACTCGGAGGTGGTGTTCTCAATTGCGGTTCTGATTTCATTTACGCGAGCCTTGATTTCGGAGGACTTGCCTGCACCGTCAACGATGATGGTGTTCTCCTTGGTAACCTTAACCTGCTTTGCGGTACCGAGCTGTGCAATCTGAGTATCCTTAATATCCAGACCGAGCTCGTCGGTGATAACCTCGCCGCCTGTGAGGATTGCAATATCCTTGAGCATTTCCTTGCGTCTGTCGCCGAAGCCGGGAGCCTTTACAGCAACGCAGGTGAATACTCCGCGCAGCTTGTTGAGGATAAGGTTGGTGAGCGCGTCGCCGTCAACGTCCTCAG
>JBJESC010000186.1:0-3352 GCA_051882615.1 Oscillospiraceae bacterium | reverse complement strand
GTGTTCGACCTTATCATTTCGGACATTATGATGCCGGATATTGACGGCTTTGAGTTCGCGAAAACGGTGCGTTCTCTGAATAACGAGATACCTATTCTTTTTATGACCGCGCGGGACGATTTTGCTTCAAAACAGCGCGGTTATCGCGTGGGGATTGACGATTATATGGTAAAGCCTATCGACCTTGACGAGCTGTTTTTGCGTATCGGAGCGCTTCTTCGCCGTGCGAAAATAGCGTCAAGCCGAAAGCTGGAAATCGGCAGCTTTGTTATGGACGCAGACGAGCATGCGGCGTACCTCGGCGATATGGAAATAGCTATGACTTCTAGGGAATTCAGCATTCTCTACAAGCTGCTTTCCTACCCCAAAAAGACCTTTACCCGCGCACAGCTTATGGACGAATTCTGGGACGCTGACACGGAAACCGCTCCCCGTGCCGTTGATGTGTATATGACAAAGCTGCGCGGCAAGCTGTCGGACTGCGATGATTTTGAAATCGTAACGGTTCACGGTCTTGGCTACAAGGCGGTGATAAAGTGAAAAGGGTTCTCAAAATGACAAGCAGGTTCTTTGTGTTTTTCGCACTTGTCGCATTCACCATAACCTGCTGTATGACGCTGTTTGTGTCAACCTTTACTGAAAATCTCGGTATTGAGCTGAACAGCGAAAACCTTTCATCTGCTGCAAAAATCACCTTTCTGAACGTTATTTTATTGAGCGTTATTTTCTGCGTTATTGACGGAGTGCGCCGCAAAATCACGGTGGAACGTCCCGTGAAACGCATTACCGAATCTGCCGAAAAAATCACAAAGGGCGATTTTTCTGTGCGGATTGAAAAATACGGCTTGGCAACAGACGAAAATTTTGCGAAAATAATCGACTGCTTTAACATAATGGCAAAAGAACTTGGAAGCGTTGAAACGCTGCGCACGGATTTTATCGCCAACGTTTCCCACGAACTAAAAACGCCGCTCGCGGTAATTCAGAACTACGGAACAATGCTCCAATCCCCCGATTTGCCCGATGAAAAGCGCATTGAATACGCAAAGGGCATAACCGAAAATTCACGCAGGCTGGCAAGCCTTATCGCCAACATTCTGAAGCTCAACAAACTGGAAAATCAGCAGATTTTTCCCACTTCCGAAAGGTTTGATTTAAGCGAACAGCTTTGCGAGAGTTTACTTCAATTTGAGGAAGTCTGGGAGCAGAAAAGCATTGATATTGAAACGCAAATTTCCGATGAAATAATAATCAACTCCGACACGGAATTGCTTTCTCTTGTGTGGAACAATCTGCTTTCCAATGCCTTTAAGTTCACGGAAAACGGCGGCAAGGTTTCTGTTGTTCTTACTGCCGATGAGGATTTTGTTACCGTAAAAATCACCGACACAGGCTGCGGAATTTCGCCCGAAACAGGCGCGCATATCTTCGAGAAATTTTATCAGGGCGACACCTCTCACGCAATGCAGGGAAACGGCTTGGGGCTTGCTCTTGTGAAGCGTGTTGTTGACATTATGCAGGGTGAAATCACCGTTCAAAGCGAGGTCGGCAAGGGCAGCACATTCGAGGTTAAGCTGAAAAGGAGTGAAAGCGTTGGAGTGGAAAAAGCTGATTAGGCTGCTGTATCCGCCCGTTTGGGCGATTGCTTTGCTGACGCCGATTTGCACAGCGGCGTTGATTTTTGTTTTTCTTTTCGGCTATGACGAGCACCCTCTCGCTTATGCGGCATACGTCCTTTCATTTTACACGCTGACCGTCGTGGTAATGCGGCTGATTAAAGTTCTTCCCAAGCACTACAAATCCGCAAAAAACAAGGTTTACTCCAATCCGCTCGGCAACCGCTTTATGACGGATTTGCCCTTTCGCACGCACATTTCGCTGTACGGCTCGCTTGCGGTAAATCTGCTGTATGTCGCGCTGAATGTGACTTTGGGGATCTTATATCGATCGGCGTGGTTTTACACGCTTGCATTATACTACACAATTCTGGCGGTAATGCGATTTTTGCTTGTGCGTTTTGTAAACCGAATTGGAATAGGCAAAAACCGTTTCAAGGAGCTGCGCCGTTCAAGGCTTTGCGGGTGTATTTTGCTGTCTATGAACCTGTTTTTATCGGGTGCGGTGCTGATGATTGTTTACAGCAACAAAGGCTATGAGTACCACGGAATTTTGATTTATGTGATGGCAGCATACACTTTTTATATTACCACGCTTGCTATAATCAACCTTATTAAATTTCGCAAGCTCGGCAGCCCGGTTATGTCAATGGCGAAAATCATAAATATGGCTGCGGCGCTTGTTTCAATGCTGTCGCTGGAAACTGCGATGTTCTCGGAGTTCGGTAAAGATATGCCGCCCGAAAATCAGCGGCTTATGATAATGCTGACGGGCGCAGGCGTAAGCGTGATTATCGTAACGATGTCGGTTTACAGCATTGTGAAAAATTCGGTTGAAATCAAGATAATTATGGAGAATGACTATGGAGAATAAAGAAACCTTCAGTTACACCTACTCCGCAAAACAGCAGGAGGAGATAAAGAAAATCCGCGAGAAATACGCTCCTAAAGAGGCTGATAAAATGGAACAGCTCCGCCGACTTGACGAGAGCGTTACGCGAAAAGGTACGGTGATTTCGCTAATCGTTGGCATTATCGGTGCGCTTGTGATGGGCTTCGGAATGAGCTGCACAATGGTGTGGGCGGACACGCTGTTCGTTCTTGGAATTGTCGTGGGAATTGTCGGGATTGCGCTTGTCTGCGCGGCTTATCCGATTTACAATTTTGTTGTGAAAAAGGAACGCGCGAAGATTGCTCCCGAAATTATTCGGCTTACCGATGAACTTATGAAATAAAAATTCGCCCTGTACCGCTTGGATACAGGGCAATTTGATTAAACCGGATTTTTGCTTTTCAGCCGTTTTTTCGCTTCCTCAACCGTTTCTCCGTCCTTAATGAGAAAGCTTTCTACAAACTTGTCCTCAATTTTCGTGTAACCCGAAACAACCGCTTCCTCGATTTTCTCATAGCCGCCTACAACAGCTTTTTCGATTTTCTTATTAGCCTGCACAAGCTTCGATTTTGCCATATCAGTTTCCCTCTTTCATAATTTTTTCGCTCAAAGCTAAAATGCGTTCTGCGTACTTTTCCTTTCGCGAAGAGAGGATAGCTTTATAAATCGGATAGTTGATGATTGCAATAAGCATACCGATTAAGCCGATTACAATTCCTACGGGCATAGTGTTCGTAATACCTAGCTGTGCGCCGATATCGGTCATTACAAGGCTCATTCCTGCGCCCATAATGATTGCACCGATACTGCCGAAAACATACCCGAACACATTTGCGGGACGCTT
>JBJESC010000185.1:0-3353 GCA_051882615.1 Oscillospiraceae bacterium | reverse complement strand
GCCGATTTATAACGTTAAGGAGGGCAGGTTTACCTCAGCGGAAGCGCTGCTTCGCCTGAGAGACGACGAGCACGGCTTCATTTCACCCGAGATACTCATTCCCGCGGCTGAGGAGAGCGGAGAAATCCACGAGGTCGGCAGGTATGTGTTCGAGGAAGTGTGCAGGTTCATCGCAAGCGACGAGTACAAGAAGCTTGGGCTGGATTACATTGAGGTGAACCTCTCGGTTGCGGAGTGCATGAACGCCGATTTGGCGGACGATATTCTTGCAACAATGGCAAAATACAAAATCCCGCACGAGAGCGTTAATCTTGAAATAACCGAAACCGCCGCGTCCTTTTCGCAGCGCGTTATGATGGATAATCTGAAGAAGCTGTCCAAGGCGGGAGTGGAGTTCTCGCTGGACGACTACGGCACGGGCTATTCCAACATCAATCGTGTTTTATCGCTGCCGCTGAAAATCGTAAAGCTGGACAAATCGTTTGTCAATGAGCAGAACAACGCTAAGCTGTGGATATTCATTCAGA
This sequence comes from Oscillospiraceae bacterium, assembly GCA_051882615.1. GTDB lineage: Bacteria > Bacillota > Clostridia > Oscillospirales > Ruminococcaceae > CAG-115. The sequence goes on along the minus strand of JBJESC010000185.1, from coordinate 2,826 downwards.
ACACCGTGAAAATGCTCAAGGAAATGAATATTGAGGTGCTTGTCGAGGGCGTTGAGACGGTGGAAATGCTGGAAGTGTTCAAGAAACTCAAATGCGACTTTATTCAGGGCTACTATTTCTCAAAGCCCGTTTGCAGGGACGATTTTGTGAAATTTATTATGGACTCGCAGGAGAGCAAGTCAGAGGTAAGCGCGGGGTAAGGCACGCCGCATTTTATGGGGTTGCCGCCCTGCTTTAGGAGTATGCCTTTTGTTTATAAACGAAATAAGCGCGGAGTGTTTGCTCCGCGCTTTTGCTGTTACATATATGTGCCCCATTCGGTGAGGTGGGCGGGGAGATAATCCAGCGGCCATTGCGGCTTTCCGTTAATTCGCACCTCAAAGTGGAGGTGATTTCCGTAAGAAGTGCCGGTAGAGCCGACGTAGCCGATACCTTCGCCCATTGTAACGCGCTTGCCTTTGTATATTGCGGACGAAATGGTGCTCATATGTGCGTAGTAGGTTTCCTTGCCGTCATCGTGGCGGATAATAACGAGGTTTCCGTAACCGCCCGAGTTCCAGCCTGCGAAGGTAACCGTTCCTGTGCCTGCGGCATAAATCGGAGTTCCGTATGCGGCGGCTATGTCAAGTCCCTTGTGTCCGTAATAGCTGTGACTGTAACCGCCCTGTGCCATATACGGCAGACAGCTTATCTTGCCGGTGGTTCCGCCTACGGGCCAGAGGTAGTTGCCCGCTTCGACAATCTGTGCGGGAGCGGAGTTTGATGTACGCGGCTTTGTTCCGACGGAAACAATGCGGGTTACGGGTTCTTTCGTAACGGTTCTTGAGAGAATGTGTCGGTTGACTTCAACGCCGTTTATGTAGGATACGTTCGCTACAACGGAGCGCTCGCCCATTGAGCCGGGGCGTCTTATCAGCTTGTCGTCCTGGAAGATGCTTGCGTCGTCGTTGTAGATTGTTTCGTAGTCGAACTTCTCGTTATAATGCTCCTCGCGGGTTACTATAACCGTGAGATACGGTTCGTCCTGAGTAATCTTAATCTTCTGACCGCCGTATACGGGGTAGTACGCGTTGTAGCCCGGGTTGAGAGCCGCCAGCTCCTCGAACGTCATATCCACCTTGTCGCAGATAAGTCCCGCCGAGTCACCGTCCACTACCGTATAGTAGGACGCTACCTTCTTGAACGAGGTGAGGAGGTTTATCATCTCGTCCTCGTCCACGAAGCTGTCAATCATATACTTTCCGGGAATGAACGATATTTCCTTGTCGAAGGCTACCGTTTCCTTGTCGGCTCCTGTGCGGTATTTGTCGAGTACCGCGTCAAGAGCGGCGTTCAGCTTATCGTGCTCTGAGAGCGTTCCGTAGTACTGGTCTCCGATATACAAACCGTATCCGTCTGCGATGTTGTCGGTGATAAGCTCAAGAATTTTATCGGTGAGCTGATTTGAGTTCAGCGTGCTTCCGTAGCCTATTGAGGCTACCTCGTAGCTTGGGTCGAACGAAATAATCTGCGTGTTGCTGCCTGTAAAGTTGATACGCTTCTGAACCGCCTTTTCTGCGCTGTTGAACACGCTCTCGTCGTCTATGTATCCGATGAAGTTTCCGTTGACGGTGAGTTTTATTGCGTACAGCTGATTATTTGCAAAGCTGATTACGTTAAACAGGAAAATGCAGGACGCAATCGGCAAAGCCCAGTTTACGATTGTAACCAGCACTCCGCGCTTTCCGAAGAGCATTCGTCCCGTAACCTTTGCCGTTGCCGAGACGCCGCCCATCTTTCCTTTTTCGGATTTGGCTTTGTTAATCTCGTTCTGTCCTATTTTAAGCGCTTTTTTATAGCGGAAGTACGGCGCAATTATGAGCGCGGCGCACTTGGCGAGCGCTTCCTTGAGGAAGCAGCTGATGTGCTTCCAGCCGCGGACAAATGCGTCGCTCAGTCTCAGCACCGCTCTGTACAGCGCTTTTCCGATTGCTGTAAACGCAGTGAAGAACAAGAAGCCCATTGCGGCGGTAGCGTCATATATATTTGAAAGCGAGGTTTTTTCCCGCTTTTGTTCCAAGCCCTGTGCGGACATTGTTTTTTCTGAGGTCATAAAAACTCCTGTTCGATATTCGGTCGGTGACAATGCGATGATTTTCGATTGTCACACGGCAGGATTAAGGGCTGCACCGCATTGTTGTCGTGCGATTGCGCCGTAAGCTTTATGGTGCCTTAGCCGTTCATTGTATGGCGCTGCCTTAAACCAATTGTTTTAATTATACCAAAAACAAAGCAGAATTTCAAGGCGTTTTTTAGGAATTGAGAAGAGTTTCAATAAATTTTCACAAACCTTGTCGCAAAAAAACAAAAGGGCGGGAGTTTTCCCGCCCAATAAATATGCTATGCGATAGGAAATCCGATTATTCTGCGAATTCGCTTTCAACGAGCTTTACAAGACCGTCAACAGCGAGCTGCTCGTCAGCGCCGTCAGCGATAATGCGAATCTTCGCGCCGCCAACGATACCCAGAGAAAGGATACCGAGCAGGGACTTAGCGTTTACACGGCGCTCCTCCTTTTCAACCCAGATAGAAGACTTGTATTCGTTAGCCTTCTGGATGAAGAAAGTAGCGGGTCTTGCGTGTAAGCCAACCTGGTTTTTCACTTCAATGTCTTTCATGCACATGATACATAACCTCCAAAAAACTTATTGTTTTGCCTGTGGGTCAATTGTCTGCGTACGTCTTTACTTTTGTTCTATCAAATACCAAGAGTACAAGAGATGTTATATATCTTTGCCTCATCGCTTGATATTAGTATATCTAAAAAAGTCTTTTCCGCCAACAAGT
>JBJESC010000184.1:0-3367 GCA_051882615.1 Oscillospiraceae bacterium | reverse complement strand
CTCACCAACCACTCCTATTTCAACCTCAAGGGCGAGGGCAACGGTGACGTTAAGGACCACGTTGTGCAGATTAACGCAAAGCAGTACACTCCCGTTGACGGCGGGCTTATTCCCACGGGGCTTCTTGCGTATACCACAGGCACGCCGTTTGACTTCCAGAAGCCCAAGCGCGTTGCGGAGGATATGGACAACGGAAGACTGCCTAACGGCTACGACCACAATTTTGTGCTCGGCGCTCCAAATGAGATGCGTACCGCAGCGGTAGTATACGAACCGACTTCGGGACGCGAGATGACGGTTATCACCGACAGCCCCGCTGTGCAGTTCTACATAGGAATAGGACTTAATAACGAAAAGGGCAAGAACGGAAACGTATATAACAAGTATGCGGGACTGTGCCTTGAAACTCAGTTCTATCCCGACGCGCCCAACAAGCCCGGCTTCCCGAGCTGTGCAATCAAGGCGGGCGAGGAATATAACTACACCACAATCTATTCCTTTGATGTGAAGTAATCCATTACCAAATAAAAATGAGCGGCAGAGTGTATCTGCCGCTTTTGTTGTTTATGACATATTCTTTAACTCCTCGGTGTCGAGATAGTCCTCAATGTACTGCTTTTGCAGCAGCTGACGAGGGATATAGTCGTTGTACTTTCCCGAGATTTCGCAGTCCTCGGGGATTCTGAAATCGTACTTATTAGCACCGTTGCGGAGAATATCGTCCAGCGCCTTAACGATTGCGTTTATTCCCATATCCGTTTTGACCTGAATACATACGGGAATGTAGCGGGATACCCAGAGCTCCGCACTCAGTCCGTGCTCGCGCAATGCGTAGACAAGCGCGCTTGCTCCTCGTGTTCCGAGGAACGGGAACACTGCAAACGCCGTTTCCGAGAGCGGTACAATGATATGCTCCCCGCTGTTCCCCACGAGAGCGTTCGCCCATTTTTCGCGGATTTCGTCCATACGTTTTAATGCGGTTTCGTCAAGGAACGGGTACTGCTCGCGGCTGGTCAGCACTTCAAGGATTTTCTTCATCACCTTGGTGTGGACGTACTCGTTGCCCGTATCCATCCACATATTCGCGGAAATTCCGTCTATTTTCTTGACGTAGATGTTCAGCCCCTGCTTGTCGAGCTCGACAACCTCCCACGCTTGTCCCGCAAGCGCGAATTGTGCCTTGGGGGGGAACGGGTTCTGCACCGTGCCGATTATCTCGGCAGAAGTGTTGTCGCCGCCTTGTCCCGAATGGCGCACGGTATACTCCATAGGCACGGAGAACACCGCAAGGAATTCGTAGTTATTAACGATACCCTCGCCCTTATCCCCGATAAGCAAAGCTCCGTCCTCGCCGCGCTCCAGACAGCCGTTCTCCAGCAAATGCCGTAATAGCAGGAGATAGTCCTCTTTCGTAACGTGCGAGAACACCGACAGCGTGAGCACCTGACGCGCAAGCTCCTTCGGCTGAACCGCGCCGCTTGCCGCCATTATCGACATCGTTTGGTGGAACAGCAGACTGTACGGCAGTTTGGGGAGATACATAGGCTCTACCCACTTTTCGCGGGTGTAGAGCAGTATCATTGCGGTACACATCACGAAATCCCAGTTGATTTCCTTGTAGAATTCTGCGGGCGGGAGGCTTGTGTCCCACCTAAACGCAAAGCGCATTTCTCCCACCGAGTTGCGGCGGCGGCCCGTGCGCCCGAGCCTCTGAACAAACCCCGATACCGTGAGCGGGCAGCCCGTCTGAACAATCCGCTCCAGACTGCCGAGGTCTATTCCGAGTTCCAGAGTTACCGTTGCTCCCGTGCAGACGGGGTGTTCGCCCTCTTTCATCTGCGTTTCGGCGTACTCGCGCAGCGCGGACGAGATGTTCGCGTGGTGTACGAGATAGGTGTCCGCAAGGTGCTTCTGAGCGCAAATTCGCTTCAGGTGAGCGATATTTTCTTCCACCTCGCCCTTGGAGTTGGAGAAGAGAATGCACCGCTTGTTGTATGTGCTCTCAAACAGGTACTGATAGTAGTTTTCAAGCAGCACCTTGCTGTTGGTTTGAGGATTTTTCTCCGCAATGGGGAAGTATTTCACCGAAATGCGGATTTTCCGTCCCGTTTCCTGTACTTTCGGAGTAACGCACGCGGAGTTTGTACCCATAGAGAGCCACAGCTCGGGAGCGTGTTTGGAGTCCTCGCCGAGCGTTGCGGAAAGCCCTATTCTCCGCGGAATAAAGCCGATTATCCGCTGCAATCGCTCCAGCACGGACAACAGCTGCAAGCCGCGGTCGTTATCCATAAAATAGTGCACTTCGTCTATAATGATGAATCGCAAATCCGAGAACAGCCGATATGCATTGGAGCTGTTTCGGATAAGCAGGCTCTCCAGACTTTCGGGAGTGGTCTGCATTATCCCGCGCGGGTTCTTGACGAGCTTCTTTTTCTGAGTGGGAGAAGCGTCCCCGTGCCACTTGGTTACGGGAATATCCGCTTCCTCAAGAAGTCCCGTCAGTCGCTCAAATTGGTCGTTTATCAGCGCTTTTAGGGGAGAAACATACAGCACTCCCACGCTTCCAGAGGGGTTCTCCCAGAGCTGCGTAAGCACGGGGAGGAACGCCGCTTCGGTCTTGCCGCTTGCCGTCCCCGAGGTGAGCAGCAGATTATCCTCCGTGTTGAAGATAATGTCCGCCGCCGCTACCTGTATATCGCGCAGTTCTTCCCACTTGTTCTTGTATATATAATCCTGAATAAACGGTGCAAACCGATAGAAAATGTTGTCGCTCATACTGCCCCTTATAACTCAAAGTCCGCAAAACCGTCCGCACCGTCACCCTCTCCCGCACTCTCGGATTGCGTGAAGCTGAAATCCTCGCTTCCCATAAGCTGCGGGAGCGTTTTGTCGGGGTTCTGATACATTATGTTTAGAAGCTCGATATAGTCGCGTATCATCTCGCGGGGAGTGATGTTGGTCTGTGCGCCTATTCTTTCGAATTCCGCCTTGACGAAGAATATTCTGTCCTCAAGCGTTACTTTCGACTCATAATCGTACAGCTGCGAGTGTATGTCCGAGAGCTTTTCGGTGAGTACGGTAAGCTCCTCGTAGGTGAGCGGGTTAAGACGGATAATCGGTGCGAGCATATCGTGCGTTTCGTCTGTTGCAAAACGTCCCCTCTCCAGCCGTGAGCGCAGCGCGTCATAGCTGAACACGCCGCGGCGGGTGTCCTCAATACACTGCGGAGTTCCGCCCATAATAATGCCGATATGCGAAGCCTTGCCCTGCATAACGTCGTTGTACATCATAAGGATTTTCTCGTAGTTGTTGTGGCGGGTGACGGAGTTGGAGATTTTCATAATGTTGACCAGCTCGTCAATCATCA
>JBJESC010000183.1:0-3377 GCA_051882615.1 Oscillospiraceae bacterium | reverse complement strand
ACGCTATGGGCCCGAACGTTGCAGGTGTTATCGGTTCTGCCGTTGCGGCGGGCGTACTGCTTTCGGTACTCGGTTAATTATGATGTTAAAGGCAAGGGTTTTCACTCTTGCCTTTACTGTAATCTGCTGATTTGAAAGGAGAAATTTATGGCTAAGACAATCACAGTAAAAGGTGTTGGCTCGGTTAAGACCAGACCTGATTATGTTGTAATCTCACTCTCGCTTAATGGCGAGGATATGGACTATGTCACAGCAGTTAATAAGGCAAATGACAAGATTGAACTGCTTAAGAAAGCGCTTGTTCCTGTTGGTTTTGCAGCCGATGATCTTAAGACGCTGAATTTCTCCGCAAGAACTGTATACAAGAATGTCCGTAAAGGGAATGAATACTCCAGCGTATTTGCAGGGTATGCTGTGGACTATAAATTGAAGCTGGCATTTGATTTTACTCCTCAAAGATTGTCCGAAGCGCTTACAGCAATTGCTAACAGCGGAGCTGATGCGGAGTTTTCTATTTCGTTTACTGTTAAAGAACCCGAAAAGGTTGCTGGTAAACTACTTATTGCTGCGACTGAGAATGCTCGCCAGAAAGCGGAGATTTTGGCAAAAGCATCAGGCAAGTCACTTGGTGAGCTTATCTCTATCGACTACAATTGGGCAGAAATTGATGTTATCTCCCACAGCAACTATGCGGTAGCGGCTGCTCCCAATATGCTTCGAGAGGCTGCCGTACCAGAGTTTACTCCCGATGATATTGAGTCACGGGATAGTGTGACGTTTATCTGGGAAATCGTATGAGAAAGTTAACTAGACGTCAGACGTTCAATTCGCTTGTTTTCCCGATGATGACAACCGTATGGGCGCTCTTTAAATACACTATAAAGGTGATTTTTTACGGATTTGCAATTGAGCCGACTGATTTTGTGTTTTTTGCGGCTATTGGAATTGGCGGAGTGTTATGCGCTGTTCTGACCGTAACTATTGGTATTGAGACGGGGCAGTATTTTCTTCCAAGGCTGCTTATACTGATTAGTACAATTTTTGTGATTGCGGTGGCGGAGGAGTTTCTGGAATTTGATTATAGAATAAATCTGTTTCTGGTGCTTATATCGCTGGTGTTTGGGGCTTTGTATTTTAAGAAGAATACTAAGTTCTCGGAGTGGATTATTGTTTTTCTGTCCAATCCTGTACTTTACTACTTTGTGATTATGATTTTTACCATTAATGAATATCAGGAAGCAATCCAGAACGTCGGAATGTTCTGAGTACCTGCAAAGTAAAGAGCCGCTTTTGGGAGCTCCAAAAGTGGCTCTTTTTTTAGAAAAAACAAAACTGTCTCATTGCATTATCCGATTATTTGGTTTATAATGGAACTATGGAGGTGTTAAAATATGGCTGACGAAGAAAATAAGGACTTTAACGCTATGTTGAACGACAGTAAGGATATGCCCAAATTCCAAACCATTACTGATAAGAAGAGCATTGAAAAGTATGGTGGTGACAAGATGTATTTTGCACCGCCGATTGACTATGACAGAGTTATGCGGCGAGTACCGTTTGGAAAACTGCTCACGGTAGGTAAAATTCGTGAGTATTTTGCAAAGCAGAATGGTGCAGACTTTACCGAGCCTATCACAGCCGGTGTGTTTGTTTCAATTGTCGCTTGGGCAAGCTTCCAGAGGGCAGAGAATAAAACTCCCTATTGGCGAACGCTTAAAGCAAATGGCGAACTGAATGCCAAATTTCCCGGCGGCATTGAAGCACAGAAGAAACTTCTTGAACAAGAGGGACATACGGTAATACAAAAGGGCAGAACTAATATCAGGTATTACGTCAAGGACTACGAAAATTCACTTTTTGAACTATAAGAAATGCTCCCTGCAGTTTGCAGGGAGCATTTGGCATTTAAAGAAGGATTCTCTCGTCACAGTATTCACAAGTGAGAATATCACCGCGGTTAATGAAGCTGTGGGGAAGGTACTTTTCAGTCTGTGTTACACACTTAGGATTAGTGCAGCACACGTTGTTGTGAATTTCACCTGTAAGAAGTGGCTTAATCTTAGGCTCTTTAGTCATTGTATAGAGGATAAGAGCCATACGGACGTACATTCCGTTGTTCGCCTGACGGAAATATGCTGCGCGAGGGTCGTCGTCCACTGCAACCTCAATCTCGTTTACACGAGGCAGGGGATGCATTACAATCATATCTTTGCGTGCATACTGCATTTTTGCCTTGGTAAGACAATACACGTTCTTCTGTTTTTCGTATTCGGAGTCATCCGAGAAGCGCTCGCGCTGAATTCGCGTCATATAGAGCATATCCAGGTCTTTGATTGCTTCGTCAATAGTGCGAACCTCGGTAAAGCTGCTTCCGTGAGCCTTGATTACGTCCTTAATGTAGGAGGGAAGGGCAAGGTCGGGGGTTGAGATAAGTACGAACTTGTTGTTCGGATAGCAAGAGAGCGCCTTCACCAGAGAGTGAACGGTTCTTCCGTATTTCAAATCGCCGCAAAGACCGACCGTGAGGTTGTCCAGACGACCAATTTCGCATTTAAGAGTAAGTAGATCGGTAAGCGTCTGGGTGGGGTGGAGGTGTCCGCCATCTCCCGCATTTATAACATGGCAATCGGCACAAAGAGCCGCAGCTTTTGCCGAGCCCTCCTGATTATGACGCATAACGAGAATATCTGAATAAGTGCTTACAATCTTAATTGTATCTTTCAGGTTCTCGCCCTTAGCAACCGATGAATTACCTGGGTTATCAAAACCGATGATGTTGCCGCCAAGTCTTATCATCGCTGCTTGGAAGCTCATCTGTGTGCGTGTTGACGGCTCGTAAAAAAGAGTCGCCATAATTTTTCCCTTGCAGCGGTCCGAATACTCTTCGGGATTGTTCTTGATTTTTTCACCTAGTTCTACAATCTCATTCCACTGCGGAACGGTGTAGTCGTCCATATCAATCAGATTATTAAAATTATTCACAAAATCACCCTTATACATTATAACAGAAATCTGTCGAAATTACAAGTGTTTTTGAAAATTTTAGGGGTGGTATCTCTCCATAATCCTGATAGCAGTTTTTATTCCGTCAACAGCGGCAGACATAATGCCTCCCGCATATCCCGCACCCTCGCCGCAGGGATAGAGATTACCGCAATTAAGGGCGGTAAAGTCATCACCCCTGGGAATCCTTACAGGTGACGACGAGCGCGTTTCAATGGCGGTGAGAATACTGTCGCTGTCGGAGAAGCCGTGAATCTGTCGCTCAAAGCGCTTTATTCCTTGCGTAAGGAAATCACTAACATAATCGGGGAACAGCTCCCCATCCCGGCGGAATGCATCTCTTTATCAATTAATCAAATGAAAACGGTCTTTCG
>JBJESC010000182.1:0-3377 GCA_051882615.1 Oscillospiraceae bacterium | reverse complement strand
GAGGTCGGTTTTGTGCTGAAATGCGGACTAACGCTAAAAGAAAGGACTGGTGAGTAGAGTGGAGCATATCCCTTACGGCTATCGCATTGAGAATGGGGTTGCGGTTATTGACGAAAGCGCAGCGGAACAGGTGCAGCTTATGTTTGAAAACTACCTTAACGGTGATTCTTTGATAAAAGCGGCAGAAAAAACTGGTATCAAGGGTAATCACGGTTCTATCAAGTTGATGTTGCAAAACCGCCGCTATCTGGGCGATGGTTTTTATCCTCCGATAATCAGTGAGGAAACATTCAGTGCTGCGGCAGAGGAGCGTGAAAGCCGTGCGGAAAGGCTCGGAAGAAACGGCTACATAAGGAAAGAGCGGTCAGTGAATGTTCCTATGCGATTCCTGTTTGAGAGCGCTTCGGATTATTTTGATGACCCTGTTCAGCAGGCAGAGTATATGTATGGATTGATAAAGACTGAGGTGACAAATATTGAGTAACATAACGATAATACCCGCTAGACCGCAAAGAGCCAGCTCCCAGCAGAGCGAAGCGGAGAAACCAAAACTGCGAGTGGCTGCGTACTGCCGTGTCAGCACAGACAGTGATGAGCAAGCGACCAGCTATGAAACGCAGGTCACACACTACACCGAGTACATCACTAAAAATCCCGAGTGGGCATTTGCGGGTATCTACGCTGATGACGGTATTTCCGGAACTAATACCAAGAAGCGTGAGGAATTCAACCGTATGATAACCGACTGCATGGACGGTAAAATTGACATGGTTATCACTAAGTCAATCAGCCGATTTGCCCGTAACACGCTCGACTGTTTGAAATACATACGTCAGCTTAAGGACAGAAATATCCCTGTGTTCTTCGAGAAAGAGAACATCAACACGCTGGACGCAAAGGGCGAGGTTCTGCTGACGATAATGGCTTCGCTGGCGCAGCAGGAGTCAATGTCGCTGTCGCAGAATGTGAAACTCGGCTTGCAGTTCCGCTATCAGCGTGGCGAGGTGAAGGTCAATCACAGCCGTTTTCTGGGTTACACAAAAGACGAGAACGGCAGGCTGGTAATTGACCCCGAACAGGCTGAAGTGGTGCGGAGAATTTTCCGTGAGTACCTTGACGGTTACAGTACGGACAAGATAGCCGCTGGGCTGGAGCGTGACGGAATCCTTACAGGTGCGGGGAATCCTCGTTGGCACACCAGCACGGTTGCGAAGATACTCCGCAACGAAAAGTACATGGGCGACGCTCTTTTGCAAAAGACCTACACGGTGGATTACCTTTCCAAAAAGCGGATAAAGAACAACGGCATTATGCCGCAGTATTATGTTGAGAACGACCACGAAGCGATTATCCCGAAAGAGATTTTTATGCGGGTGCAGGACGAACTTGTGCGCCGCAGGCTTGTAAAGGTCAGCCCGAATGGGAAGAAGCACGGTTTCAGCAGCAACCATGTGTTTTCGCAGATTGTGGTTTGTGGGGAGTGCGGGGAACTTTTTCGCCGCGTCCATTGGAACAACCACGGCTGCCGGTCGATTGTTTGGCGGTGCCTTAGTCGGCTGCAGTCAACGGGGGTGATTTGCCATGCCCGCACGGTGAACGAGGAAGAGTTGAAAAAGGTTGTAGTGCAGTCTTTCAATGAGCTGCTCGGCAACAAAAGCACTTATCAGAAGCGGCTGCAGGATAATCTTGCGGTGGTTCTTCGCGGGTATGCCGATGACGAGGCTTTGGAGATAGACAAGCGGCTTGCCGAACTTCAGCAGGAGCTTATAAACCACGCTTCCCGCAAGGAGGACTACAACGATATCGCAGATGAGATATTCAGGCTCCGTGAGATGAAACAGAAGAACTTCACCGATACCGCCGTTCGTGACGAGCAGGTCAAGCGTATCAACGAGTTGAATGACTTTATTTCCCAGCAGGACATCGAGCTTACCGAGTTCGATGAGAGCCTTGCCCGGCGGTGGCTTAAGGAAATCACCGTCTGGGACGATAGGTTTTCTGTGGAACTGAAGTCGGGGGTTGTAGTAGAGATACAAGAATAGAATCGTAATAAATCAAAGCTCCTAATTCTAACAAATTAGGAGCTAATTTTTTCAACTAATTGACCCCGAGCAATCGGGGCAGGAAGCCACAATCAATAATAGAGCTTAAAACGAGCACAACAAAAGATGCAATAGTTAAGATATTACTTATCATAGACATCCCCCCTCGAATACTTGCTAATGTTATATGTCCTCAATTATACATGTAGCATACACCATTTCTGGTTCCGGAGCAGGACATATATATTATATCACTTGGAAAAGCATTTGTCAAGTAGCAGAGTATATGAAAAAACTGTAAACATATTATCCCAGTTTCTTTTAGCAATTAACTTCTTTGCCATAAATTCCAATCCGTCATTTCCATATCTTTCCTTAATAATTTCAAGTGCCCAATGATTGAGTTTTGATTTATTAACATGAAGCACATTTGCCTTGAAAATAGATGGATTGCTAGACAATCCTATCAGAGCACTTTCTGTTTCTGAAGAAAGGTCTATATGTTTATACGTTTTATAAATCGAAATCCCATCATCCGATTCGCTTAGCCCTTTTGCAACTTTTGTGTTTGTACAAATAAATGATACGTGCGAAAAAGATGCTCCAGTAAAATCTGCATTTTTCAAGTTGCAATTATAGAAGACAACATTATTCAATTTCGCATTTTTAAACGAAATGTCATGCATATTGCAATTAAAAAAATCAACACCTATAAATTCTGTATCCCTGAAATTACAGTTGGTAATTATAGAAGATTGATATTTTACATTATAAAACCTCGTGCCAATAAAAAGCAATTTGTGCATATTAGCTTTATAGATATACCTATTTGTAAGGCCTTGCAATTTCTTGGCACAATGTGTCAAAGTGAAAAAAACTGGCTTACCCATTTTCTTGCGAATAATAATACGCTGCTGTAGTCTTTTATGTTGCTTAGCTTTTCTCTTTTTCTTTCCTCTTCCCATGAATACATACACCTAACCTTCCTAAATCTTTATGCAAGATAACTAACGCTTATCTACTAGGATAAACGCATTTTATTGCTATGTCTGACATCTATCCCGCCCACTATCACAGCACCCCCGCTCACTCGACCCGAAACCCGTGTATCGCTGCGAAACTGCTGTCACCGTGGATATATTACCACACGCATAAAATAGCCTTATTGTGGAATATACGTGCAATCAACCCAGCACGGCAAAACCGCGCCGTTAAGCCGCATATCCTGCGTTACTCCGCCTTGCGTGACATCGAAACCACGCACTCAACGTGCCTCGTAAACGGAAACATATCGAACGGCTGTATATCCTCCACGGAGTAATCCGCCGCGAGTGT
>JBJESC010000181.1:0-3384 GCA_051882615.1 Oscillospiraceae bacterium | reverse complement strand
GCCATTCAGCCTTATGTACCACGGAATTACTTACGCTGATGAAGCGGAGAACGAGGACGACAAGGGACAGATGACCGTACGCTTCTGGCAGCCGCAGATGAAAAACGGAGTTATTGATTTCATTCAGCCGAAGGACTGCACCGTAAAGCGGCATATTCACGGAATGGACATTAAGCCGTTCGGAAAAGAATACGAAAACTTCTGCCCGATTGATGAAGATGTCACACTCGGAGGTGATGAAAGTGAGCTGGGCTGAGGAACTTTATAACGTTTACGAAACCCAATGCAACGACAGTAAAATGCTCAAGGTCGCACATTCCACAGCAAATTCGCAGATTGAGATTACAATTACAGAGGAAGGCGATTTCGCTACGGCGAGAGCGTTATCTAAGGAAGAGGGAAAGAATACCGTTATCCCCGTAACCGAAAGCTCGGGAGGAAGAACCAGCGGAATTGCGCCTATGCCGTTTGCCGATAAGCTGAAATATATTGCGGGCGACTATCAGCAGTATACTTCCGAGGATAATTCCGAGCATTATTCGCTGTATATTGAACAGCTTGAAAGCTGGAAAGACAGCGAATATTCTCACCCCGCCGTTGTGGCGCTTTATAACTATCTGTCCAAGGGAACGGTTATCTCCGATTTGCTGAAAATTCCGGGAGTTCTTGAATTGAATGAGTCGGGACTGCTTTCCGATGATTATAAAATCGGAGGTGTTTCCGAAAAAGACGCTTTTGTCAGATTTGTCGTGCTGTATTCGAATATTACCGGAATGTCAAAGACATGGGCAGACGACACCTTGTCCGAATGTTTTATTCAATTCAACAAAGGATTATTTAAAACATTGGGTTTGTGCTATGCGACAGGTAAAGAAAGTGCTTTGACAGAAAATCACCCCTCTAAAATCAGAAATACAGGAGATTCGGCAAAGCTATTTTCGGCAAATGACGAAAGCGGTTTTACGTACCGCGGAAGATTTCTGAATAAGTCGGAAACGGTTTTAATCGGCTATGAGTTTTCGCAGAAAATGCACAACGCTTTGAAATGGCTGGTTGAACGTCAAGGAAAGAAATACGGAGAAATGATGACCGTGGTCTGGTCGAGCGCAATGCAGCCGATGCCCGACTTGTCATCAACTCCGATAGATGATCTTTTCGGAGATGAAGAAGAGCCAAGTGAAACTCCGCCCGATACAATGCCTGCATACAGAGAGCTTCTCGGCAGCATTATCTTCGGGTATAAGAAAGATATCCCTATTCATTCCAAAGTTATGATACTCGGATTGGACGCCGCAACAAAGGGAAGAATGTCGGTCGCTATGTATTCGGAGCTGCAAAGCTCGGATTTCTTTCAAAACTTTATGAAGTGGCATTCCGATACGGTTGTTTTGCGGTATAACGGTAAGCTTAAATCAAATTGCTATAATTCTTTCTCGGTGTATGAGATTGTTAACTGCGCTTTCGGCACAGAAACAAGCAAAGGCTATCTGGAATGTAAACCCGAAGTGCTGAGTGATACGATTTTAAGAATTATGCCCTGCATTGTTGAGGGAAAGCCGTTCCCGCAGGATATTATGTGGGCGCTCTACCACAATGCGTCAAATCCGCAGGCTTATGATATAAGATATCATAATCACCAAAAGGTGCTTCAAACAGCTTGCGGAATGATATACAAATTCTACACAGACCACCCAAATTACAGAAAAGGAGAGATTTCAATGGCTTACAATCCTAACGAAGATAACCGCAGTTATCTTTACGGCTGTTTGCTTGCAGTTGCTGATGTTGCTGAACGAGAGACATACGACAACGACAAGGACAAAGCCGAAAGAGTGACAAACGCAAGACGTTATTGGAACGCGTTTTCCAAGCGTCCCTATGTAACATGGCAAAGAATTGAGGAGCAGCTTATCCCGTATCTCAACAAACTTGGCGGAAAGCGCGTGAGATATGAAAAGATGCTTCAGGAAATCAAGGGAAAATTCACACCGGAAAGTTTCGCGGATAATAAAGCCCTTGAACCGCTTTATCTTCTTGGTTTCCATCATTACACAACCGAAATTTTTACAAGTAAAAAGAAAGAGGAGAATTGATTATGAGTATTCTTGAAAACAAAATTGACTTTTCCGTTATTATCACTGCAACTAATGCAAATCCCAACGGCGATCCGCTCAACGGAAACCGTCCCCGTGAGAGCTTTAACGGCAACGGAGAGATTTCCGATGTCTGCATTAAGAGAAAAATCCGCAATCGTCTTCAGGATATGGGCGAGAAGATTTTTGTGCAGTCCGATGACCGCTGCGATGATGGTGCCGATAGCCTTCACGCTCGCGCACAGCAGAATGAGGCACTTAAAAACTGTCTTAAAGGAAAAAATACTAACCGCGATGAATTTGCAAAGATTGCTTGCAGCGAGTGGATTGATGTAAGAAGCTTTGGACAGGTATTCGCTTTCAAAGGAGATGCTGCGTCTGTCGGAGTTCGCGGTCCTGTAAGTATTCAGCAGGCAGTAAGCGTTTCTCCCGTTGATATTATCAGTATGCAGATTACCAAGAGCGTGAACGGCGAAAGTGGCAAGGAAGGAAAAGCGTCCGATACAATGGGAACAAAGCATCGCGTAGAATTCGGGCTTTATGTTGTAAATGGAAGTATCAACTGCCAGCTTGCCGAGAAAACAGGATTTACCGATGAAGATGCCGAGAAGATTAAGGAAGCGCTCTGCACATTGTTTGAGAATGACAGTTCTTCGGCAAGACCTGAAGGCAGTATGGAAGTTTGCAGAGTATATTGGTGGAAGCACGATTGCAGAACTCCTAAGGTTTCTTCCGCAAAAATTCATCGTTCGCTGAAGATTAAGCTTAAAGACGAAATTGTAAAGCCCTCGTCTTTCTTTGATTACGATATTACTATGGACGAGGTTGAGGGTGTAAAGCCCGAGATTATTGATCTGATGTAATGTATAGGGAAGAGGATTATCTGAATCTATCCGGCATACAGCATTTCGTGTTCTGCCGCCGCCAATGGGCACTCATACACATTGAACAGCAGTGGGAGGAGAATTTCCGAACGGCGGACGGCAGGATAATGCACGAAAATGTGCATGATGGGACTTTTCACGAAAAACGCGGAAATGTAATAATTTCTCGTGCTTTGCGTGTATCGTCTTCAAGGCTTGGAATCAGTGGAGAATGTGACGCTGTAGAATTCCATAAGGATTCTTCCGGAATTAACATTACCGGATTGGACGGGAAATTCAGAGTTGTTCCAATCGAGTACAAAAGAGGTTCACCAAAGGTAAGCGATTGCGATAGAATGCAATTGTGTGCTCAGGCTCTGTGTCTTGAAGATATGCTGTGCTGTAACATTCCAATAGCATATTTATAT
>JBJESC010000180.1:0-14303 GCA_051882615.1 Oscillospiraceae bacterium | reverse complement strand
CACTTCATATATTTTGTCCTCTCAATCCTTTATTTCGTAAAAATTCAGCATATTATGCATACACAGATTATTATAACTTTTTTTCTCCCAAAAGTCAAGGGGGAAAACATAAAAAAACCGCGCCCAAAAGGACGCGGTTTCGTATGTAACCTAATTACTTGATAATCTTAATCTTGCCGAGAAGGGGCATTTCCTTCTCTTCGCCCTGAATTGCGCCGATAAAACCGATAATCCAGCATACGAATACGAAGATTTCTGCTGCCCATCCAAGGAACGGAATAATACCGCATACGATAGAAGCAATAACAAGAACCAGACCCTGATTGAGGTGGAACTTAGCGCCTTCCTTATCACCTGCGAGGAACGCAATCAGAAGTCCAATCCAAGTAAGGTATGCAACAATACCTGTTGTTTTAGTATCCATAGTAAATCCTCCATTAAAAAACCAAAATAACCAACACAGAACCAAATGTCTGCGCTAATGACTGTATTATAACAGAATATTCCAATATTGTCAATAAGTCCGAGCACTCTTTTTCCCATACTGTGCCAAGTTTTGTGAATTTAACTAAATATTCGACCGTTCGCCATTATAATTCTGTCAATTGTACAAATACGGATTATAGCGCTTTTCTTCTCCGAGAGTAGACGGCTCCCCGTGACCGCAGTACAGCGTATAATCTCCGTTTATATCACGAATTTTGGCAAGGCTCTCCATCATCTGACGGTCGCTGCCCGAAAATCCGTCCGTTCGTCCTATGCTGCCGCGGAAAAGTACATCTCCCGAGAAGATTGCGCCAAGGCTTTCGCAGAACAGCAGGCAGCTTCCTCCCGTATGACCGGGAGCCGCCATTACGCCGAATTCCAGTCCGCAAACTCCGAACCGCTCCCCGTCCCTGAAGAGGTAATCGGGAGTTACAGGATTAAACTGCGCTCCACCCATGAACCGTGCCCAGCTCTTATCGCTGCTCTCCAGCATTTCCGCGTCAAGCTCGGGAGCGTAAACAGGAGCGCAGGTTCGCGCTTTGAGTTCCGCTGCCCCCGCAAAGTGGTCGTAGTGCCCGTGTGTTATTATTATGCCGCCAAGAGTATAATCATTACTCTCCAGCAGGAGAATAATCTCCGCCGAAGAAGCGGGGTCTATAACCACCGCGCGGTTTTCCTCTCCCGCAAGCACATAGCAGTTTGAAGCCAACGGTCCCAAAGGCAAGCGCTGAATTTTCTCCATCATACACTAATCCACCTCAAAAATTTCAATCGGAAACGTCTGTTCCCGATTGAAGAATTTACTGTTTACCCGTTCTGTCCGCGGAAACAACTCCGGGTATTTTCTGAATTTTTGAAATAATATTTGCGAGCTGTTCAACTCCCGCAACCTCGATAGTGATAAGCAGATTGGTATTGCCGTTTTTCAGACGGTGCATATTCATCTCGTGCATAGGGACGCGGTTCTGCGCGATTGCAGTCGTAATTTCGGCGATAACCGTCGATTTCTGTTCCGCGATGATGTCGATAGTCGCGCGGTAGGTCGAATCGTCAACTCCCGCCCATGACGCCTTTATCCAGCGGTCACGGTTCTCATCGCTGTCCATATTATTGATTATGTTAATGCAATCCTGCTTATGAATAGAAACACCAAATCCACGGGTTACAAAGCCTATTATCGGGTCTCCGGGGAGCGGGTTGCAGCACTGTGCGAACTTAACCGCAACATTATCAATTCCCTCGATAATAACGCCTTTCTGACGTGAGCGCTTGTTGGACTGCTCGATGTTCTCCTCGCCTGTTGGGAGAACGATATTCTGCTCTTTGAGGGTACGCAGCTGCATATCCTTAATTCGCTGAATAACCTTGCTGAGCGCTACTCCGCCGTAGCCTATCGCCGCGTACAAATCGTCAACAGAGTTTACACGAGCACGCATTGCTGCGTCCTCAAGGATTTCCTGTTCAAGCGGAATTCCGTTGCGCTTGAACTCCCGCTCAAGCTCTTCTCTTCCGACCTGAATGTTCTCGTCACGGCGCTCTTTCTTGAACCACGAGCGGATTTTTCCCTTCGCCTCGGTAGTTTTAGCGATGTCAAGCCAATTTCGGTTAGGTCCATAATTCGCCGAGCCGCTCGTGAAAATCTCCACAATATCGCCCGTCTTAACCTGATAGTCAAACGGCACCATTCTGCCGCCAACCTTAGCGCCCGTCATCTTGTTTCCCACCTGACTGTGGATTGCATAAGCAAAGTCGATAACGTTCGCTCCGAGCGGAAGCGCGAAAACATCGCCTTTCGGCGAGAATACGAAAACCTCGTCCTGCGAGAGGTCGTTCTTGATAGCGTCGGTAATCTGCTCGACATCGTCCGCTTCCTGCTGACGTTCGAGAAGCTGCCTTATCCAGTCGAAGCGCTTTTCTCCCGCAACCGAACCCTTCAGTCCCGCCTTGTACTTCCAGTGCGCCGCGATACCGTACTGAGCGGTGTTGTGCATCTCCAGAGTACGAATCTGCACCTCAAACGGGATACCCTCCTTGCCGATAACCGTTGTATGAAGCGACTGGTAACGGTTGGGCTTCGGGGTTGCGATATAGTCCTTGAAGCGGTAAGGAATAGGCGTGAACAGGTCGTGAATAACACCCAGAACATTGTAGCATTCGATTACCGACTGAACAATAATTCTTACCGCATAAATATCGTAAATCTCATCGAACGGCTTGTTCTTCAGGTACATCTTCTTATAAATGCTGTAAATGGACTTGACTCTGCCTTCGATTGTCGGAGCAGGCTTTATATCGGTAATACGCGCACTAATTCTGCCGATAATTGTATCAATAAAGCTGTCGCGCTCCTCCTTATGCAAATCCAGAAGCCGCTCAATCTCACGGCAGCCATACGGGTCAAGGTAGTGGATAGCAATGCTCTCCATCTCCTCCTTGACGTCGCTCATACCGAGCCGGTGAGCGATAGGCGCGTAGAAGTTCATCGTTTCAAGCGAGGTCTTGCGCTGCTTCTCAGCAGGACGCGCGTACAGCGTTCTCATATTGTGAAGCCTGTCCGCAAGCTTGATGATGATAACGCGAATATCCTTACTCATCGCCATAAGGATTTTCCGTATATTCTCCGCCTGCTGTTCTTCCTTCGTATTAAGCGGAACCTTACCGATCTTAGTGACGCCGTCCACCATAACCGCCACGTCCTCGCCGAACTTCTTGCGGATTTCATCGAGAGTAATCTCGGTATCCTCCACAACATCGTGCATAAGCGCCGCGCACAGGGTATCGGTGTCCATACAATAATCAAGGAGAATAGACGCTACCGACAGCGGATGAGTGATATACTTCTCGCCCGAAGAACGCATTTGTCCCTCGTGCGCCGCCTCCGCAAGCTCGTATGCACGCATAATCTTCGCAGTGTCATACTGTTTGTCGGTCTCCTTGATTTTAGTCATCAACTGCTCAATGGTGATGGGTTCGGATACATCTTTTTCACTTTCGGAGTTTCTTGTATCTGTACTCACATCATCACCCCCTATCGGAAAAGTCAATATTGTTTAAGCAAGCTGAACCGCCGTATCAAGCGATTTTCTCAGCCTGTCAAGATAACTGCCTTCTGCAAATAAATCCTGTCTGCCTGTTGTCGGAACGCACTCAACAGCACCATTTTCGGTAAAACGGATAAGTCCCGCGTCCGCAAATGCGTCAAGAGCTACTCTCAGCTTGCAGTAGTTCACCCTGCCATCCATTGAGAACAGCTGTTCGGGCGTTCTGCCCTGTCCTCGCTTCAGCAGGTCAAACACGGGAATAAGCTCCTCGCGGTTCTGCGGTAGAACTCTCGGAAGAAGCCGCTTGTCGCAGCCCTCGCCTCTGCAAATTCCCTCGTAAACCCTCATTGCGGCGAAGAACTTATCCTCCTCAAAGCCCGACATACGATAGTCAACAAGCCGCAGCTGAACGCTCTTTCTGCCGTTGTACTCGTTAATCTCGGCAGAAGCGATTATATCTATCATATCCCCATCGTTGGGGTAAAAATCGGCATATCTCACGTTGAAAGAAATTACGGGAATGCTTAATCCGCGGCTTGTAATCCTGAACGCGGTATATTTCCCGTCCTCCCCGCGCGGCGCTTTTGAGCTTACCGTGCAGTTTGAAATTCTGAAAAGCGGCAGCGAATTCCCCTCGCCGAACGGTTCAAGCACTTTCAGAAGCTCAACGTTTTCAACGGTAAGCGCGTCTGCCGAAAGCTCCATATCGGCGTATAGCGAATACTCCGGCATTTTCGGACAAGTCTTGAGGCAATACTCGTGCGCCAGCTCCGTAAACTCGGAAATCCTGTCTGCGGGAAGCGAAAATCCGCCCGCTCCGGGGTGTCCTCCGAACTTCGTTAAAACCTGCGAGCAAGCATTCAGCATACTGTACACCGAAAAGCCCTCTATGCTTCTCACAGAGCCGCACGCACCGTTTGCGCCAATAGCAATTAACACAACGGGCTTGCCGTATTCCTCAAGGAGCTTCGAGCACACAATGCCGATTACTCCTGGGTGCCAGCCTTGTTTCGCAAGGATAATAACTCGCTGTTTTGCGATAAGCGGATTTTCCGCAATCATTCTTTGCGCTTCGGCAAGAATATCGTCTCCGACTTTCTGACGCTCGGCATTGAATTCCATCAGCTGCTCCGTTAAGGTAGCCGCTCTCTCCACATCGTCCTCGCACAGCAGAAGCTCCAACGCTGTTTCAGCGGAGGACAGTCTGCCCGCTGCATTTATCTTCGGAACTACATAGAACGCAAGGTCGGTTGACGAAATCGTCGAAGTATCACGTTTGGCTGCTTTTATTAGCTTAGTAAGACCTGCGTTCTGCTCGTTGCGTATATTTTCAAGACCTCTGCGGACTATCAGTCGGTTCTCACCCTTAAGCGAAACAACATCCGCAACAGTCGCGGCAGCCGCCAAATCCGAATATCGGTCAAGAATAAACTCCTCATCGCCCTCGAGAGCGACAAGCAGCATAAGCACCACTCCCGCTCCGCACAAACAATCACAACCCGAAGCGTCGTCCCCGCGGTGAGGGTCAACGCACGCGTCGCATTCCGGAAGCGTTTCCGACGGCTGGTGGTGGTCTGTTATAACAAGTCCCACGCCGTTTTCTTTAAGGAAACGCGCCTCGTTGTGAGCGCTGATACCGTTATCCACGGTGATAACAAGCTCCGTGCCTCGGCTAACAAGCTTTTTCACCGCTTCCATATTCATACCGTAGCCCTCTTTCAGGCGGTCGGGTATGTAATAGTCCACGTCCGCGCCCTGAGCCTCAAGGTAGCTGTACAGAATTGCAGCAGCACACACTCCGTCGCAGTCATAATCACCGAAAATCACGATTTTCTTATCCTGCTCCAGAGCGTCCGAAATCACCTCTGCCGCCTTATCCATATCCTTCATCAGGAACGGGTCGGGGAGAGAATTACACGCAAGCTCCTCCACAGAGGTTATCCCGCGCTGAAGCAGAATTCTCCCCGCAAGCGGTCCGCATTGCTCGATTATGGCGCTATCAGCAGGGACAAAGGATTGCTTGGTTTTCCATCTTCTGAGCATAGCCACTCCGTTATACGGAAAGCTCTGCTGTTTCGCCCAGCAAATCCTTGTTTGCGTCAAGAACGGGCTTTACACACTCAGCAAGGAACTCGTCAACCTGCTCGGGCGCACGTCCCACATACAGCTCGGGGACAAGCACGGACTCAATTTCCTCCTTGGTTACGCAGAAAATCGGGTCGTTTGCGATGAGGTCAACCAGGTTGTTGTCCCCGCCCTCCTTAACGCGTCTTGCAGCTATATGGGAGTATTTGCGGATTTCCTCGTGGAGCTCCTGTCTGTCCTTACCGCTGTTCTTAACGGCTCTCATCATTATATTCTCGGTAGCCATAAAGGGCAGCTTCTCCATAAAGCGGCGTCTGATAACCTGAGGATAAACCTCCATACCCTTTGTAACATTCAGCATTATATTGAGGATTGCGTCAACTCCGAGGAACGCCTCGGCAACCGCAATACGCTTGTTTGCGCTGTCATCCAGAGTTCTCTCGAACCACTGAGTGCCCGCGGTGAACGCAGGATTGAGCAGGTCAATCATAACGTAACGCGCAAGAGAGGTAATACGCTCGCTGCGCATAGGATTGCGCTTGTACGGCATAGCGGACGAGCCTATCTGCTTGTCCTCGAACGGCTCGGACATCTCCTCAAAATTCTGAAGAATTCTCAAATCGTTGGAGAACTTAGAGCAGCTCTGTGCAATTCCCGAAAGCGCCTGCATAACCTGAAAATCAACCTTGCGCGAGTAGGTCTGACCGCTTACGGGTACAACCGACGAAAAACCCATTTCTTCGGCAATCATCTGTTCAAGCTTCTTAATTTTCGCGGAATCGCCGTCAAACAGCTCCACGAACGAAGCCTGAGTACCCGTTGTGCCCTTCTGTCCGAGGAGCGCGAGATTGTCGATACGGTACTCAACCTCCTTGAGGTCCATAAGCAGCTCGTTAATCCACAGCGTAGCGCGCTTGCCAACGGTAGTCGGCTGAGCGGGCTGGAGATGCGTAAACGCAAGACATGCAAGATTTTTATACTGCTCAGCGAACCGGGAAAGATTTGCAATTACATTGATAAGCTTCTTTCTGACGAGCTTCAATGCGTCGCGCATTACGATAATATCGGTATTATCGCCGACATAGCAGGAGGTAGCGCCGAGGTGGATAATTCCCTCAGCCTTGGGGCACTGCTGTCCGTATGCGAAAACGTGAGCCATTACATCGTGGCGAACCTCGCGCTCACGCTTTTCGGCTACGTCGTAGTTGATGTTCTCAATGTTTGCCTCAAGCTCGTCCACCTGCTCCTGAGTAATGGGGAGACCAAGCTTCATCTCACTTCTGGCGAGCGCAGTCCAGAGTCTTCTCCAAGTGGTAAACTTCTTGTTGGCAGAGAAAATATACTGCATTTCCTTGCTTGCATAACGGGTGCAGAACGGGCTTTCGTAAGAATTGTACTTGTCGGTCATAATAATACTCCTTAATATAAACTTCTCAAATTACATTGTATCACAATCGACAGATTTATACAAGTATTTCGGGAATTCTTTTTTTGCGTTTATGAGATTTAGATAAATTTTTAAGATTATTTCCGCAAAAATTGTTACTATTTCACATATAAGAACAAAGACTAATAAGGAACACCCGCCGCACGGCGGGTGTTTGAGCTTGTCGAAAAAGTCCAAAAACAGGCTGGCTAGAAGCCCCCAGATGCGCGCATTATCCGCTACGCGGAAAACGCTGAAACGGCACGTCGGCTAGGCTTTGTATTGGTTGCCATCTGTTGGGCGGCGTCCTTGCCGCCCTTTTGTGGCAACCTGCAAACGTCGTGTTTGCACTGCCGGCAAGCCGTTGACGAAGCAGATGGGGGTTTTTCGACAGCCTGAAACACCCGCCGCACGGCGGGTGTTTCTGCGTTGTGAAAAAAGTTTACTAATCATAGTCTATCCGCACCTCTTGTCTCATAGAATATGGACAAGGAAACGTTTTGGAGGAACGACTATGAAAATCAACAAGAAATCAATAAAGCTCACACTTTCGATTATCGGCTGTTTTGTTATGCTGGCGCTGTGCGCGCGGATTACGGAAAAGGCTCTCCCTGTGTCGGCAGAGCCGTCCGACAAGCCGATTATCGTGTTGGACGCGGGACACGGCGGACTGGACTCGGGCGCGGTCGGAGTTACGGGAGTTCTCGAAAAGAACATCAACCTCTCCATAGTGCTCGCGCTGAGGGATATGTTTGAAATGTCGGGATTTCAGGTGGTACTCACCCGAAGCGAGGACATCTCCATTCACGACCCCGATGTGGTGGGAATACGCAATCAGAAGCTCAGCGATATGGATAACCGTCTGGAAATAATCAAGAGCTTCCCCGACAGCATTTTCCTGTGCATTCACCAGAACAACTTCACCGATCCCGCCTATTTCGGAGCGCAGATGTTCTACAACAATAACAACCCCGACAACCGCTCGCTGGCACAGATTATGCAGCACAAATTTACCGAGCTTCAGCCGAAAAATGACCGTGAAATCAAGCTAAGCGGCGACGAGCTGTTCCTGCTTAAATCCAACCCCAACCCCTCGCTGATGATAGAGTGCGGCTTCCTCTCCAATCCCGAGGAAGAAGCACAGCTCGCCACTTGGGAGTATCAGCAGAAGGTAGCGTTCACGATTTACGGCGGCGTTATGGAGTACTTAGACACGAAAGTTCCGCAGTCAAACGAATTCTCAGAATAAAAAGAAATCTCCGCTCATTTTCAGAGCGGAGATTATTATTCAACAGAGGATTTCTTATGTAGTACAATATCGATTATGAAGCAGAAAACTCCCCCGCAGAAATAGCACAGTATATCGGCGAAATCAAACGTCCCGCCGACTATTACGGAGAACACCGAGCCTTTGCCGAACAGCTCCGACAAATTCGTCAGCTGAAGAAGCTCCACCGCTACGGCAATCCCGAACGCCGCAAGCGACATATACCGCGGCTTCTCGGGGAACAGAACCCGCAGCCCGAGATATACGAAAACCATCGCCAGCACATCGCCCAGATACGGTCGCACAAAGCTGTCGTGAACGAATACCGCAATCAGCACCTCAATGCCCAGCACCGCAAATGCGGCTAATCCGAAAATCAGACGTTTCTTCATCTTATTCGGCGTCTTTCTGAACAAGCGCCTTGAACGCTCCCGCAAGCGTTGAAGCTCCGATTATCTTTATTCCGTAATTCTCGGATTTCGAGAGCGAGGACAGGCAATTCTTCGGGATAATGCACTTGGTAAAGCCAAGCCTTGCGCCCTCTTTTATTCGCTCGGTAACTCGGGATACAGAGCGTATTTCCCCGCCGAGCCCGACTTCTCCGAACACCATTAAGTCCTCGGGGACTGCCTTGTCGCACAGTCCCGAATACAGCGCCGCCGCTACCGCAAGGTCAGCCGCAGGCTCGTCTATATGCAGTCCGCCTACGATATTAACGTACACGTCCAACCCGCCGAATGCAAATCCCAGACGCTTCTCCAGCACGGCGAGCAGCATATTAAGTCGGTTGTAATCGAAGCCGTTCGACACTCTGCGCGGTGCGGAAAGAGTAGATTTCGTCACGAGAGCCTGCACCTCCGCGAGTATGGGACGAGTGCCCTCCATAGCGCAGATTACCGCGCTTCCCGAAACGTTCGCAAGCCGCCCCGAGAGCATCATCTCGGAGGGGTTCTCCACCTCGGACAAGCCGTCGTCGTCCATACGGAACACGCCGATTTCGTTAGTCGAACCGAAACGGTTCTTAATCGCGCGGAGTATGCGATAAGCCATCTGCTTCTCGCCCTCGAAGAACAACACGGTATCCACGATATGCTCCATAATCTTCGGGCCCGCAATGCCGCCCTCCTTGTTGACGTGAGATACGATAAACACGGGAATTTCCTCGGATTTCGCCATTCGCATAAATGCGTTGGTGCATTCGCGTACCTGCACCACGCTTCCCGCTGCGGAGGACAGTGCGCTACTGGTTATCGTCTGTATTGAGTCGATAATCACCACCTCGGGCTTGTTCTCGACTACCGCCTTTACTATCGCTTCGCAGTTGTTGTTGGAGGCGAGAAACAGGTTCTCCGAAGCCACGCCAAGCCGCTCTGCACGGAGCTTTATCTGGCGCTCGCTCTCCTCTCCCGAAACGTAGAGAATGGTGTGCTCCTCGCCCATATTCCCGCAAATCTGAAGCAGAAGCGTGGACTTTCCTATTCCCGCGTCTCCGCCGATAAGCACCAACGAGCCTTTCACCAATCCCCCGCCGAGCACGCGGTCAAGCTCGGAAATTCCCGTTGCGTAGCGCGTCTCGTCCGAGTAGGAAATCTCGGAAATACGGCTGTACTTGAATTCCCCGACAGGCGCGGCTTTCCCCGTGAACGTGGGCAATGGAACGGGAACGGTTTCCTCCAGAGTGTTCCACGCTCCGCAGAACGGACATTTTCCGTTCCACTTAGAGGACTCGCCGCCGCAGTCCGTGCAGATAAAAACTGTCTTTTGCTTTGCCATATTTACTCCTTAATCTTCATAGTTATATATGAAATAGTCTGAGGGAATACGTTTAAGAGCTGCGTCTGCTTTCGCGCGGGGAATTGAGAAATATGTGAATTTCTCCTCGCGTGTATTATCGTAATTAACATTGCTGAGATAACGTTTCAGAGCATAACTGTCGTTTCCGTCGCTGTACAGCTTCTCTGCGGAAACCACAGCGGAATAACCAAGTTCCGAAAACTCGTAAATATCAAGCTCCTCGATTTTTCCGCTCTCGTAAGCCGAAACATTGTATTTTGCAATTGCACCGTCCACATCACAGAAGCACAGCACGAAGAACATCGCCGTAAACCCGATAAACAGCGCTCTCCAGAACTTGAAGTCCTTAATTTGCAGCACGATAATCAGCACGAACATAAGCGCCATCAAAAGCATAAACCAGCTTGTGTAAACGCGAAGCAGCGTCATTCCGTACTCGCCGATATACATAGCCATTTTGACAAGCGCGGTTGCTATAACGCCGAGCGACAGAACCGACAATGCGCCGATATAGCACTTGATAACACGGGTTGATTTTGCGAAGGTCTGCATTACGGCAATTACGCCGAGATTGATTACCGCAATCGCGCACAGCTCAAAGAAGCCGCGCCTTGCAAACTCGGAATAATTCAGCGTTTGGTCAAGTGCGCTTGCGATATTCACCGCCTGAGTGATGATATAAGCAACGTAGAACAGGCAAATCGGAGTTACCGCAAAATACGTCATCATAGGCGGGAGAACTCTCAGCTTATCCGCGTTTATTTCATCGCGCGAGGCAGCTTTTTCCATTGAGGAAACCGCGCCGAAAAGGTACATAGCAATCGGAATTCCAAACGCGATTTCAAGGATAGTGGAGAAAGAGAAATCGGGGAGAAACTCTTCAACAGAACCCATAAGCTCTTCAAACCGTGCGTCCGAGCTTGTGAGGAGCATTACCACCACAATAGTCAGCGGTACGGCTATAATCAGTCCCACAACGGCATACAGCACATTCTTCGCCGCACGCTTGCCCTTGAACACGGAAAACGCAGACCGAAAGCACTCCCCAAACCGCTCAAACGGACGAACAAAAACCGCAAGCAAAATATCGGGCAAAAACCTCTTGCCGAACGGCTCCGCGCCCGAAACCACTATCCCGAGATAGAGATACAGCAAGCACGAGAATACCGCCGCCAAGAAGTTTATGAACTTGCTCGCGCAGAACAGCGGCGTAAAGCAAAACACCTGTGCAATCACGAACATTGCAACCTGCATTTTAGTGATTTTAACACTGCTCTTTGCAGCGTATACCGCGCCGACTACTCCCACCAACAACCAGAATATTCCGCCCCATATTCCTCCCGCAAGCCAGAAAACAAAGTGGGTAAACACAAATCCCAGCGCAAACGCGCACCACGCGAGAATGGTCTTGAACAACGGGATTGTCGGCTTTGTCTGCTGAATTTCGGAGTCGGGAACAACGTTTGGCACAGAGTTTTGAATTACATCGGTATTAGGATTTTCCATATTTTCAGCCCCTTTCATTTGTGTTATCGGAATTATCGGGCGAGAATTCAAGAATATCGCCCGGTTGGCAGTCCAGCGCCTCGCACAGCCGCTCCAGCGTGGAGAAGCGGATAGCCTTTGCTTTTCCCGTTTTCAGAATTGAGAGATTTGCGGGAGTAATTTCTATGATTTCGGCAAGCTCGTTTGAACTGATTTTCCGCTTTGCCATCATAACGTCAAGATTTACAACTATCATGTTCTTCACCCCGCTCAGATTGTAAAATCATTTTCCTCACGAAGCGCAATAGCTTCTTCAAAGCAATTCTTCACAACTCGAAGTATTATGCCGAGAAAAGCCGCCACAACCACTATCGTAAGAGCGAACGGACGCAGTATCGAGAAGTAAACGAAAATCGCCGAGCCAAGAAAACAGCACCACGAAATTATTCGCAAAAGTCCGACATTCCGCTTTACAAACGTGTCGCCGTGCTGAATATTGAACAGCAGCAAATCCAAAGAAACCAGCGCGGTAAGCGCAGGCGGAACGCAGCAATACAGCGTTATAAGAAGCGGGGCGTATACGCTCGGCAGTCCCGCCTCCAGCATAACCCGCGTATCGTAAAGCTCCACGAGCTTCGGCGCAATTATGCAGGCAATCACTATGCCGAGGTCCATCACCTTGATTATGACCTGAGAAAGTATTATTGATTTATTTTTACTCCACATATCAAATCCTCCTTGATATAATCTTATTATACTCAATTAGTTTTCGTTTGTCAATAGGTTTTTATCGAAAAACAATAATTTTTTATCAAATTTCATTCTCTTGGCTAACAAGTGGTGCTAACGTCGGACTTTTTCGGAGCAAAGCCGCATATAATCAGACAAGGGTATAATATACGTTTGGGGGCGGAAATCGGTAAATGGGACTTCGCAGAAAACTGATTGAATTTGAGGAAAAGTCGAAAAAGAAATGCACCGTCACACTCACGGTGGACGGCGGCTTGAAGAACGGCTCGGAGCTTCATATAGACAACTGCCGCTGCGTGAAGAACTGCGACGAGAATTTCATAGTGCTGTCGGTGTACGGAATGGACATCAACATCTCGGGAACTCCGCTGATACTTGAAAACTTCGGCATCGGGAGCATTACGATTAAGGGAAAAATCCACTCCCTCACCTTTGAAGAAAACGGAGAGATATAATGGGAAAGAACGAGCAAAAAAAGAGCGGATTTTATCTGGGGAGCGTGGAGTTTTCGGGGTTCGGAGGCTACCGCGAGAAAATGCTCTCGGAGCTTCTGGAGCTTGAAATCCCCGTTCGCGGAGTGAAATTCTCGGACGTAGAGATAAAGGGCGAGGTTTCGCCGATGAACTACCTGCAAACTGCCGAAATCGCCCGAAAAAACGGGGTGAGGATTAAGTCGGGCAGACGCCGCGGACTGTACTTCCTATTCCAGAAATACAGCCGCAGAGTGGGGCTGTATGTGGGCTTTTTAATACTCGTAATGGCGCTGTCGCTCTGGCAGACAAGGGTGCAGGACATCTCGGTTACGGGAGATGTTTCAAAGGATCGTGTGCTGGAAATACTCGATGAATACAACATCAGAGTTGGAGAGCCGACAGCCGGGCTTCGCCTATCCGAAGCGGAGCACAGACTAATGCTCGACATTGAGAACTGCGCCTGGGTGGACGTTTCCTGTGAAGGCTTCCGCGTAAACGTAACTGTACAGAAAGGAAAGGAAACTCCCGAAATTGAGGAGAACTCTCCGCGAAATCTGATAGCCGCAAGACCTGCGCAGATTGTGTCGCAGATTGTCCGAAAAGGAGAATCAGTCGTCGGAAACGGGAGCGGCGTTGATACGGGAGAGCTGCTTGTTTCGGGACTGATGCCCGACGGTGGAGAGCACTTTCTTCCCGTGCGTGCGGACGCAGAGATAATCGGCGAATGGAACGAATCGGTTGAGTTCTTCGTCCCGTATGAGGAGGATATAAGCCTCGCAAACGGAGAGCAGAAGGAGTTCAAATATCTGGTATTCGGGGACGACATCTACCCTCTGTTTATGGGAAAGGCGAGCGCAGAGAACTCCCTGCGCACCGAGGAAACCCGCATTGTGAAGCTCTTTGGCGAGCAGACTCCCCTGAAGCTCCGAGTTGAAACATTCACGCAATACACCGTGCAGCACATAACAAGAAGCCCCGAAGCGGCAGCCTCGGAGCTTAAAAAACAGCAGAATAATTATCAGGACAACTTCTACTCGGACTACAAAATAGTCCGCTGCGAGGAGAAATACTACCCGCGGGAGGACGGCATTTACCTTATCCTCGACTACACGCTTCAAGGCAACATAGCACAGCCTGTCGCAATAGAGTACACTCAGCCCGAAAGCTGAGCGATTTTCGCCTGAATGCGCTTGTATTCGGGCGAAATCAGCGTTGCGCCCTTTTGTTTCAAGTACACCTCGCCGTACAGTTTATTGAAGAACACCGTTCCTCCGAAATAGCGTTCCATTCTGCGAACCTGAGAGTAGGAATACACGCTAGACAGGAACATAATCTTCTCGTTTTCGGTGGAATTCTGCTCCAGAGCGCCCATCATCAGAAAGTCATAAATCGTGTTCAGCACCATCTTGACATCCTCGGGCTTGTAGCGTCCGTTTGTAATCTCATCGCAGAGTGAAAGCGCGTCCTCAATATGCACATTGTCCTTTGCGCGAAGC
>JBJESC010000179.1:0-3401 GCA_051882615.1 Oscillospiraceae bacterium | reverse complement strand
GTTCCTATCATAAACACGGGAACGCAGATAATCGCGCACTCCGCAAGATAAAATCCCGCCGCCTTAAACGAGGTGCAGCCGCACAGCTTAAACACCGCAAGCTGACGTATTCTTTTCCCGATGATATAGTTATAAAGCGATGCGAAGTTTATCACAGCAAGCACCGCAATCAGCGCACAGATAAGCATAATGTTGTTGTAAATATAAATGTTCTCGTTATCGGGGAACGCTAATTCGGGGAAAATAAACGTTTCGGGAACGGCACTCTGCGCGGCGCGCAAAATTTCATCATACTGCGACCTGGTAATGTTGCTGTAAAACACAAAGACAGGCGCGGACAGTCCGAGGTTTTCCGGGATTGACAGAAACGGCACGAGCGGCGTTCCTCCACCCGAAATGTAGGTTCCGATAACCTCGTATTCCTTGTCAAACATTCGTATTGTGTTTTCGCTTGTTTTTATATCAAGCGTGCCCTTGTTCCACTTGCCCGAATCGTTATAAACCAGCGCGACGTTTGCGCCGTTTTTTTCATCGTCATCGCTGAAAAAGCGTCCCGAAGTTATCTGACCTTTTTCCTCCCAGATGTCTTTTACATACGAGGAGGTCTGATATTCCCCGTTTCGGATAGTAAAGCGGAACGCTGCCCTGCCGTAATCTCCCGCTTCGGTTGGGAAGCCCGGAAGCTCCGCGCTGCAAAAGATAAGGCTTGCTCCGTTGAGCGTTTCGGGGCTTATTGCGGCGAAAAAGCGTTCCAAATCCGTCCGCGTTACCGTCCTACCCTCACGGAGATTAAGCGTCAGCTCCTTACTCTCGGTATCCGCCTCGGTTTTCTGAACGTTGTAGTTCTGATACAGCCCGTAGGCGAACGTCAGCACCCACGATGAAGCGAACACGCACACCAGCATAACCGCGAAGATGAGCGGCTCTCCCCTCCTGAGTGAGCGTATGTTGCGAAAAATGTACCTCATTTGCACCTCCGACATAATTTGTTCCGACACAGCTTTATGCGCTCGGTTTACGTTTTCATATTGTTAGACGTACAAAGCTTCACGATTACGCAGGTTTTTTTACTCCGATAAATCACGGAGATTGTAACAATATGGCTCCGGTGAGGGAAGCGGAGCAGTCACCGGCAAGTGCCCCTCAACAAGAAACACAATCAACCTCATTCCCTTTTTCGCAGCGGCATTTACAATGCTTGCAACCCGCCGCAGAAAGAAATAATCCCCAATAAAACAATCCGCCGTATCCGTTTGGATATGGCGGATTTTTTTAGGATAGAACGATGAACTTTTAGCCGTTCTGCTAAATTTTAAACGGTATAAATAGTTGTCGAGAGTGTAAGTTCTGACCTTGCAGGTGATTGTATTGCTGCAACAGATATTTAAAAAATCCAGAATACTCTTTTTTAAAGCAAAAAGCCTGCCAAACAACTCGTGCTTGGCAGGCTCTTAATGAAGGATGAATGGATAGCAGTTTAATCTCTCGCCTCTGGAGTATTACGCGAGCTCATCGGGATCAAAGTAAAGGTCGCCGTTTTCGTCATAGCTGAAGGTTACGTTCCGCGTGTAGTAGCAGTTTCCGTAAACATCGTATAACGTCATCGAGTAGCTGTAATCGCCCTCAAAGGGTATATGTACCATCTTCATCAAAGAAAACTTTCTCCACTGCAATAGTGCTGTTTTCACTTGTCTGACAGAACTCGTTGTTATTAGCGCCGATGTTTTCGCTTGTGGAGTAATCGTGGCTCTAAGGTCGTCACAATCACCCATAAGCATACTGTTGTCGTAAGCGGAAAAACTATGCCGCAAATTCATTATTCCTCATAGATAATAATTCCTGCCGCGCAAACAGCAGGAATTAAGCGTCTTAAATTACTCGGCAATCCAAGGAGTACCGTCTTTCTTTGTGAACTTGCCCATGCAAACGTTGACAATGTCGATTATGTAACCGATACCGAAGCATCCACCGGTGAGAAGCCAGAGAATACCGGTTCCTATCTTGCCTGCCATAAATCTGTGAACACCAAGCCCACCAAGGAAAATCGTAATAACAATTGCTGCTGCTTTGCTCATAGTTACCTCCATAATTTCTACTCACCTTACGGTGACCAGTATTTTGCTTTTCGCGGCTTTCCGCAACGATAATTATACCATTTATACTTGATTTTGTCAACCCTCTTTTAGGGTTAAATTGCGATAATCCCACAAAATAGTCCTTACGGGTATGATCAGGCGGCAAAAGCGTCCTGTCATTGAAAAATCCTCTAAATCTAGGCTTAGAAAAGGTGAATATATGATAAATTTTCCTAAAAATGCAATTATACTTTCTTAAAATTGCAAAAATCCTTGACATAGGACAAAAATAGTGGTATATTAAATGTGTAAAACATAAACATTCGGTACGGGTTATTTCGTATTCGTGCCGAAATATGAGAGGAGAAACAAAATGAAAAAGATATTGTCAATTCTTGCAACTGCTGCTATGGTTCTTTCACTTACCGCGTGCAGCAATTCAAACGGAAGCTCAAGCACCGCGGATAATTCCTCCGCAGAGGGCGGCTCTTTCAAAATAGAGAAGCTGCGCGTAGGCTCCGATGTCGCTTATCCCCCCTTTGAGTATTACGACACCGACGGAACTACACCTATCGGCGTTGATATGGAGCTTGCAGCGGCTCTCGGTGAGAAGCTTGGCTGCGAGGTTGAGATTGTAAACACAGGCTGGGACGGTATTTTCGCAGGACTTTCTAAGGGCGATTATGACGTGATTATCTCCGCTGTTACTATCACCTCCGAGCGTCTTCTGGACTTCGACTTCTCCGACCCTTACATTGAGAACTGGCAGTCTATCGTTGTAATGGCTGACGGAGCGGTTAAACCCGCTTCTCCCTCCGAACTCGCAGGACTTCGCGTAGGCTATCAGGAGGACACCACTTCCGACATCTTCCTTACCGACTTTATTGATAAGAACGGTATTCAAGTCAATACTTTTGAATACGCTACCGTTATGAACGCCTACGACGACCTCGCTGCAGGACGTCTTGACGCAGTAGTAAGCGACAGCACTGTTGCCGCAAAGTACATTGCAGACGCTAAATACGAACGCAGCTGGATTCAGACAGAGGGCGAGCCCGAACTGTTCGGAGTATGTATGCCTAAGGGCAGCACCGAGCTCCAGACTGCGGTAAACAAGGCTCTTGCAGAAATCAAGGAAGACGGAACTCTCGACAAGATTTTCAACACATATTTCTGATAAACAGGAACTTGCTTTCAGGCAGACCATTTAATATAGTCTGCCTGTTTTGCTGATAACAATGAGGGAATTTGACAAATGAACGAAGAAAAAACCACTAAGTCCGCGGGATTTCTGCGGTTTGTTAAAAAGAATACGGTTCTGCTGAT
>JBJESC010000178.1:0-3406 GCA_051882615.1 Oscillospiraceae bacterium | reverse complement strand
AGGTTAAAGCACTATCCAATACTAAGGAATCTACCGCCTTGTCAATTGCCATCAGTAACTCCCCCCAGTCCATGTTGGCAGCGCCGCAAGAACATCATCGACTATCTCTGCCTTGTCCTCTTCCGTCCAGTAGTCAGTGCCTTTGACTGGCGTGTAACCATCCGCTCCGGGTTCTCCTTTATCTCCCTTGTCACCTTTCAGTCCTACATCAGAACCCGCGTATTGAAGCTTGCCATCTGCTGCTGACAACTCGTCAAGGACGGGTTTGTTGTAGTGGGTATGTGCTATATTGGCAAGCTCATTTATTGATTCATCATAGCTGAGAAGATAAGTGTAATAACCGTCAAGAGCTTCTTTGACGTTTACCCATTTTTCGTCCTCATGGGTATAGCTGACATCTTCGGCTGTAACGTCTACGGCTCCTCCGCCGCTTTTCCTCGCTTCGTTAATTGCAGCTACAAGATTATTTTTTGCTTTTGTATCAAGGTCGGCGAGGTCTCCTATTTGGTCTTGTATACTTTTCAGCGTTTTTTGCTCTGTGGGCGTAAACACATAATCAGCGGGTTTATTTCGTCTGTTGATTTTGAAAATCTTCTCCAAGCGAGTATATCCGTCCTCAGCAGAACCCACAAAAGCCCAACATTTCAAATCTGCACATGACTGCAACAATTCATCGGGAATTTTTGCTGTTCTGTCCGTAACATCAACGTTTAAAGAATGCCCATATATTTTGTTTGAGAAATGAACCTGAGTGCATGGCTCGTCAACGCTTATTATCCGCCCCGTGTCCCATTGCCACAATTCTGTTCTGCCGTCTGCAAGTTGTATCATTCTTCAACCTCCTCGACAGGGTATCTGTTTATCTCCTCATTGGCTTTCCTGCGTATAACTTCCTCTGCTTTGTCGCCGTCTCCTATGAGCGTCAACAGCTTAGTTGTTATGTATTCGTCATCAAGATATTCAGCCATTGACAATAACATATCCACACTTTCTGACACATTGGCAATCTGCGAGCGGGTGAATGTTGGTGTATCGTTAATGCCAGCTATTTCAAATATTTTGTCAAGAAATTCAAGCGTACACATTTCAAACTCATCGCATTTCTCGTTCAAAGGCTCATATGCCGCCTTGATTTGAGTTGCCGTAATGTTTCCTGCCGCTATCTGCTCAGTATCAAGTGCCATGAAGTCCTTATACAGGTCTTTCTCAAGCCGCGACAGATAAGTCTCTCGGCTTTGATACGGCACTTCAAGCGTATGTGCTGTTGCTTTGCCCTCTCCGTCTACTACTGCCGCCTTTACGACTTTCATACGCTCCACAAACTTCGCGAGGTCAACATCGTCCATGCCGCCCGCATTTTCGAGCGTCCAATATATCATTGAAGCGTCATCAAGGTCATTTGCGAATCCGCTTTTGATAAGGTCATAACAGTCAATCTGTTCTCTTCGTCCGTCTAACTCACTTAAATGTTCTGAATTAGCCCACCACGGCACAATCGGGAAAGATGGATAGTTTTCGCCGTCATATATCTGCTCCCCATCTGCCACCGAAGAAAGAACAACAGAACGATATTTCCTCTTTTCTTTCAATACCGTCATGTTTTCATTTTTCTTCTTGATATAGTCCGTATATCCGTCAACTTCAAACAGCGTTGCTCTTAACGGCTTATCAGAACTCACTTGCCAAAACCTTATACCAGCCATTAATGCGCCGTTTTCCTCGTCATATAAAGGAAGAAATTCGAGCGGGTCATATAGTTCTATATGGTCATTGTTCCAAAATCCGAACATTACACCAAACGCAAGTGCGTTCTTCCCTCCTGTGTATATTCGGATGTCAAAATTCTTGCCTAACTTCTCTTTGTTGGCTTCATCTGTTAGCGTTACCCCGTTGCCCAATAAGTATGACGCTTCCTGAGTTATGAACCGCTTGAAATGCCCGCTTGCACACTTGTGATTTGCAGAGTAATTGTCGGGGACTGCTTTACCAGTAACAGTATACAACAGTTTTCGATAAGTGTTTATCGTTGTGTTTTTGCCCTCTGCGTAATCCTTACAGATTTTGGCTTTCCTGTACATTGGGCTGGCTCTATACTCGGATATAAAATCCTCAATTTTGCTTGCCCTCGCCGATTCCGGCACTTCAATAAAATCCTGATACGTTATCAATTAACCACCTACTCCATATATATTGGCACATAGTCTTTATTTGATATCTTATATTTCAATACGCTATTAACAAAATATCGGCACTCATCCATGCAATGGTCATTTTCTTTTATGACCTTATCTTCGCCGGACTTCTCGTCCCACCGATACAGCCCAAACTCTTCTATTATGTGTCCGCAGTTTCTTGCAATCTTAATGTTGCCATTTTTCAAAGCTGTTGCCGTTCTTCGGATTCCGTCAAGTACATCATTTTCAGCTTTTATAACTGTAAATCCATGCTTTCTTAAAGCCACTATAAATGACGAAGCGGAGGGGTCTGCAACTACTTTTCGTATTGTATATCCCTCTGCCAATTTTTTCACTTCTTCACAATATTCCTCGTCCGTCTTTTGAGTTTCTTCACTGCGTCCGTTGTAGTAATATTCTTTTATTCTAACTGCCTTTGCTCCTTTTACGCACCATAGCCCAGCAGAAAACGGATTTTGTGTTCCGTAGTCTATTGATATGTAATACTCGCCGCTTTCGGGTATCTCATCGGTAATGTTGTCCTCGCCGAAATCATATACAAGCCCTTCGGCAAGCACCCACTCGCCCAGCACATAACGCTGATAGAACACTCCGCTATACCTGTTTTCATAGCTTGCAAGGGTCTTTTCCGACAGCGATGGATTATCAGACATGGCAAAATGCAAATATAAAGCGTTGTGCTCTTTTGCCTTCTTTATCCACTCGAGATAAAACCAATGCTGAGGACTTCCGGGGTTGCAACTGAACCACAGTTTAGCACCGTCAACAGAACACCTTGCCAAAGCCTGATTGACAAAGCTTTGCGGCATAAGCACGACCTCATCGAGCAAAACACCCGCTAAAGTGCGTCCCTGTATCAAGTCTTGCGAAGCTTCGTCTTTGCCGCCAAACACTTCAAACCAATTAATCGTGTTTCCGCGTCTTACTTCAAGCACCTTGTCAGCTCTACGCCATTTTATCGTGTAATTTTCTTGCGCATACGCCATTGATATAAACGGTACTATTATATTTTTTATTGTTGAGTCGACTGTCTTTCCGCATATTCCGAACCTTTGACCGTTAAAATCATCCATTGCCCATTTTACAAACGCCCACATCATTATTGAGGTTTTGGAAGGTATTCAAAACCGAGTACGGCTGCTCCGATGCCTTTGCTGCCCGGGAAACCTGTGATATGCCCTTCCACCATGTATTCGGCGCCTATGAGTGGG
>JBJESC010000177.1:0-3418 GCA_051882615.1 Oscillospiraceae bacterium | reverse complement strand
TAGGTGTAGCAAATGCCCCTCGCGGCTTACGTTGCGCCCCGTGTGGGTTGTGTGGGCTTTGTCCCGCAAACTGCTAAGCGCCGAGCGGCGCGTATTCCCTTTGGGGGCTTGGGGGCTTTGCCCCCGCTCTTCGCCCCGAAATCCCCTTTTTTAAGCGGAAACCGCCGCATTTGTAGGAAATGCACAAAATAGTGGCGAAAATTCGTGAAAAATTCTCTGCGTTTTTGGAATAAAATTTGTCCGCGGTGCTTGAAATTCGGGACTGTTTGTGGTAGAATATCTTTTGTGAGTGCGATTTGAGCACCACTCGGCTATGATGTCGGAGGTTGCCGCCTTTATGACGGGTAATTTCGACGGAGCTATGTTCGGGT
This sequence comes from Oscillospiraceae bacterium, assembly GCA_051882615.1. GTDB lineage: Bacteria > Bacillota > Clostridia > Oscillospirales > Ruminococcaceae > CAG-115. The sequence continues at coordinate 3,047 of JBJESC010000177.1, read as the reverse complement.
TGAACTCGGGCGAAAAGTTATTGAGCGCGTGTGCGTTGGGGCGGTTTTCCGCATAGCAGCGCGAGGTTACGGCATTGGACAGGAAAAGCTGTTAAAGTGGTCGGAGGTTTCCGAAAAACTAACATAAGGCGTTAGAAGCGTTTCCGGAACGTTATAACGCTTTTTCGTAAGTCCAAAGGCACGGAACACACGGCTCGGTGGATTTTTCAAACAAAGGGTTTACCAAAGTTAAACAAAAATTCACACAAGCAGAAAGGTTGAAAAAGACATGGCAACAGAAAAGGTAAGAATCAAGGTTAAGGGTTACGAGCACAGCGTAGTTGACGCTGCTGCCGCTAAGATTGTAGAGGCTGCTAAGCGCGGCGGTGCGAGAGTCGCAGGTCCGATTCCGCTTCCCACCGATAAGCAGGTTGTAACCATTCTGAGAGCGGTTCACAAGTACAAGGATTCCCGTGAGCAGTTTGAGCTTCGTACTCACAAGCGTCTCATCGACGTAATCCACCCCACTCAGAAAACTGTTGAGGCTCTCCAGTCGCTGGAGCTCCCCGCAGGCGTAGAGATTTCAATGGACGTTTAATATAAGGTAAAGCTTATAACGTCTTTGGAGTTATGTTGACGGCTCACCGTGTAGGGCGGTCAACCACTAACCAAGCGCTGTTCGCAGCGTGAGGTCATGTTGGGCGGCAGTTGTTCAAGCCGCTTAACCAATAACCAATAAGGAGGAAAACGATGAAAAAGGCAATCATCGGAAAGAAAATCGGCATGACGCAGATTTTCGACGAACAAGGCAAGGTTGTTCCCGTAACCGTTATCGAAGCGGGTCCGTGCGTAGTAGTACAGAAGAAGACAACCGAAAACGACGGCTACGAGGCAGTTCAGCTCGGCTTTGGCGATGTTTCGGCAAAGCACGTGAACAAGCCTGAGCAAGGTCACTTCAAGAAGAATGACGTAGCGTTCAAGAAGACTCTCAAGGAGTTCCGCTTTGACGACATTTCCGGCTTCAACACCGGCGACATCATCAAGGCTGACGTGTTTGCGGCAGGCGACGTTATCGACGTTGCGGGCGTAAGCAAGGGTAAGGGCTTCACAGGTCCTATCAAGCGCTACAATCAGCACCGTCTTAAGGAAACCCACGGTACAGGTCCTGTTGCAAGACAGGCAGGTTCTATGGGCGCTTGCTCCTCGCCTTCGAGAATTTTCAAGGGCAAGGGACTTGCAGGTCACATGGGCGCAGAGAACGTAACAGTTCAGAACCTTGTTGTTGTTAAGGTTGACGCTGAAAACAACCTTATCGCAGTCAAGGGCGCTATCCCCGGTCCTAAGGGCGGCGTTGTAACAATCTGCGACGCAGTTAAGGCTTAAGAGAAGGAGGATACGATACTATGTCAAAGATAAATGTAGTTGATATGGCGGGTAAAGTAGTTTCCGAGCTTGAGCTGAACGACGCGGTTTTCGGAATTGAGCCGAACAAGACCGCAATGCACACCGCAGTTGTTAATTACCTCGCAGCTCAGCGTCAGGGCACACAGTCCACGCTCACCAGAACCGAGGTAAGCGGCGGCGGCAAGAAGCCCTGGAGACAGAAGGGAACAGGCCACGCAAGACAGGGTTCCACCAGAGCTCCCCAGTGGAGACACGGCGGTATCGCTCTCGGACCGAAGCCCCGTTCCTACACATTCGCAATGAACAAGAAGCTCAAGCAGCTGGCTATGAAGTCCGCTCTTTCGAGCAAGGTTAGCGAGAACGAGATGATCGTTGTTGACGCTATCACCACAAGCGAGTTCAAGACAAAGACTATGGTTGAGATGCTCAAGGCTATCGGCGCTGAGAAGAAGACTCTCATCGTACTCGACAGCGTTGACGCTAAGGTAATCAAGTCTGCGGCTAACATCGCTGATGTAAAGACCACACAGGTTACCACCCTCAATGTTTACGATATTCTCAACTGCAACAAGTTCGTTATCGTAAAGGGTGCTGTTGAAAAGCTTGAGGAGGTGTACGCATAATGCAGAAGGTTGCACAGGATATTATCATTAAGCCCGTAATCACCGAGCACAGCATGGATTGCCTCCAGCACGGAAAGTACACTTTCAAGGTTGCAAAGAATGCAAACAAGGTTGAAATCGCAAAGGCTGTTGAGCAGCTTTTCAAGGGCGTTAAGGTTGCTAAGGTAAACACCGTAAGCGTTCGCGGCAAGATGAAGAGAATGGGCAGAAACGAAGGCAGAACTTCCGATTGGAAGAAGGCAATCGTTACTCTGGCAGAAGGCTCTAAGACAATTGAGTTCTTCGACGGAATGATTTAAGTTAGGAGTGAATAGAAATGGCTATCAAAGCTTATAAGCCTGTCAACAACGGCAGACGCGGCATGACAGTTACCGATTATAGCTGCTTGTCCAAGGTCGCTCCCGAAAAGTCACTTCTGGAGCCCGTTAAGAAGACTGCCGGCAGAAACAGCTACGGCAGAATTACCGTTCGTCACATCGGCGGCGGCAACAGAAAGAAGTACCGCGTTATCGACTTCAAGAGAGATAAGGTTGGTATGAACGCAGAGGTTAAGACTCTCGAATACGATCCTAACCGTTCTGCATTTATCGCACTCGTTCAGTACGAGGACGGAGAGAAGCGCTACATCCTCGCTCCCGATGGACTGAAGCCCGGCGACACCGTTCGCTCCGGCGCTGACGCAGACATCAAGCCCGGTAACTGCCTGCCTCTCACCGCTATTCCCGTGGGTACTGTTATCCACAACATCGAGCTTCACCCCGGCAAGGGCGGCCAGATGGTTCGTTCTGCGGGAAATATGGCTCAGCTGATGGCTAAGGAGAACGGAATGGCTCTCCTGCGTCTGCCCAGCGGCGAGCTGAGAAACGTAATGGACAGCTGCTGCGCGTCCATCGGTACGGTTTCCAACCTCGATCACGAGAACGTAAACCGCGGTAAGGCAGGTAAGACTCGCCACCTCGGTATCAGACCGACAGTCCGCGGTTCTGTAATGAACCCGAACGACCACCCGCACGGCGGTGGTGAGGGTAAGTCCCCTGTTGG
>JBJESC010000176.1:0-3424 GCA_051882615.1 Oscillospiraceae bacterium | reverse complement strand
GTGAAATAGGATCAGCAGAACATCCGCTGCTCAGGAACTTAATATAATCCTTAACTGCATTCTCTCCTTCATTCAGAATTCTCTGCGATAACGCAATAGCCGCAGAAAAGCCTGTTGCATACTGATAAACATAATAATCATAATAGAAGTGCGGAATTCTTGCCCACTCCATGTCAAGCTCAGAATCAACAACAAGGTCTTCTCCGTAGTAATCCACGTTAAGCTGATGATACATTTCACAAAGATTTTCTGCTGTGAGGCTCTCACCGCGTTCAACCTTTTCATTTATCATCAGTTCAAATTCTGCGAACATCGTCTGGCGAAACAGTGTAGTTCTGAACTGTTCAAGGAAATAATTGACAAGATACGCTCTGCGCTTCTTATCGGTTGTGCTTTTCAGTAAATGCTGCATAAGCAAGCTTTCATTGCAAGTGGAAGCAACCTCTGCTACAAAAATAACATAATCCGCATACGCGACAGGCTGATTCTTGTTAGACAGGTAGGAATGAATAGCGTGACCCATTTCGTGAGCCAGCGTGAACTCCCAATTCAGAGTGTTCTTATAATTTAAAAGAACATAAGGATGAACTCTTGCGCCTGCGGAATACGCGCCGCTTCTCTTTCCCTCATTCTCGTAAATATCAATCCATTTGTTTTCAAACCCCTCAAGGAAAATCTTTTGGTAATCCTCACCCATAGGAGCTAAAGAGTCATAAACTTCCTTCTTTGCTTGTTCAAAGGGCACATTATCATCAATTCCATCAACAATGGGAGTATACAAGTCATATGCGTGGAGTTCATCAACACCGAGCGCCTTTTTGCGGATTTTAACGTACCTATGCATAAGTCCAAGGTTTCCGCGAACCGCTTCAATCAGCTTGCGATAAACCGCTGTGTCTACCTCGTTGTGGCTCAATGCCGCTTCAAGAGTGGAGTTGTACTTTCTCGCTCTTGCGCTGAACACCAACGCTTTAACCTGAGAAGAGAGCATTGCAGCGGAGGTATTTTTGAAGTTCCCATAAACGCTGTAAAGAGACTCAAATGCGGATTTTCTCAAAACTCTATCACTGTTCTGAACCAGCGGGATATAGCTTTCGTGAGTTACCTGGTGTGGCTTTCCGTCCTTATCCACCGCATCGGGGAACTTCAAATCAGCATCGTTGAACATTGAAAAGATATTCTCGGGAGTGCCAAGCATTTCACCGCTCAGCGCAAGGAGTTTTTCCTCGTTCTCGGAAAGGATATGCTCGCTCGACAAAATCAGAGTAATGCGCGAGCATATCCTTTCCTCGTTCTCGGAAAGGATATGCTCGCGCATTACTCTGATTTTGTCGAGCGAACGCTTGTATAATCTCAACTCTTCACAAGATGCGTAAAATGCGTCGAGTGTTTCATCGGGAATTGAAAGTATTTCGGGTGTTGCAAAAGCCGATGCCTCTCCAATCTGTACAAACAGCATAGACAAGCGGTTTGCCATATCCTGGTACTTCGCAACTCTGGTATCCTCGTCACACTTACGCTGTGCATAATTTCCAAGGGAGTCAAGAAGCACCGTCAATTCATCATCTACCCTGAGGAATTCAAGAAGCTTCTGTGCAGATTGTGACAAACACCCCTTAAAGCCGGCTATTCTCTCCGCATATCCGCGAGCCTTGGCAAAATCAGCCTCCCAAAGGTCATCGGAGGCATACATATCCTCAATCGACCACTTATATTCCGCGGGTACCTCCGCTCTTGAAGTAATTCTATCCGACATATCCTACCTCATTCTTTTCTGTAGTTTTGGTCTGAGTAACTTCTCGTAAAACGGCTTGAGCAAGCCTAAGAAAGTATCATAAAGCAAGAAAGCAAAAGCACCCATTCCAAGTAAAATCAACGACCCGTACTCTCCGAACTCGCCTATATCATCTAAGAGCGCTGTCATTCCAAACAGGTGTATCAGTATCTGATAAACACCCACCGCCGTACCCGCATATAGAGCAAGTTTTACTAATATACGGAGTACAAAAGTCGGTATTTTCTGAAAGTATTCCCTGATGATAGGATAATATCCAAGAAGGAACAAGTACATCATTGACGCTTCGTAATTTACCGTAAGCAGAAAGCAAAGAATGCCAACCGCCAAATAACTTACCAAGCCATACTTAACACCAAGCTGCTCACGAATAACCCAAATCAGAATTCCTGCCACAGCAGGACTGATGTATTCGAAAGACGGAATCATACCTAAAATAAACATCAAGGCAAGTGCCAGACCGCACATTATGCCGCAAAGTGAAACAACATACCCAATGCTTGGCTTATTTTCTTCTCTCCTGGCCATAGAACTCCATACTCTTTTCCTTGCGTTCCTTACCAATCCTCAAAATCTCACGAAGCGTATCAATATCATCATTCTGAATTGCGTCCCTGTATTCAGCCAGTGAATCAATAATACTGTTTACCTCGAAAAGCAGCGCTTCCTTATTGCACATAAACAAACTGGACCACATATCTTCGTTAAGATATGCAACTCTTGTTAAATCAAGAAAGCTTCCTGCCGAAAATCCGTCTGCTCTGAACAACGACGGGCTCTTAACATATGCATTTGAAACGATATGCGCCAGCTGAGAGGTATATGCTATATTGCTGTCGTGCTGTTCGGGCGTTGCAATAACAACCTGACCGAACTTCATACAAGCACCGAGAGTTGAAACCAAGTCAATTGCAATCTGCGGCGTTTTTTCCGTAGGTGTAATGATGAAGCTTGCCTTATTGAACAAATCAGCCGAAGAATAGTCAAATCCCGAGTGTTCTGTACCCGCCATAGGGTGAGTTCCTATGAAGATTACGCCTTGCTCATCGAGAACAGGAGTACAGTTATTCACGACATAACCTTTAACGCCGCAAATATCCATAACAATAGAACCTTTTTTGAATTTGTCAGCATTAGCCTTTACAAACTCTACAATCTGCATTGGATACAGAGCGACAATCGTAATATTAGCCTCGCTCAATCTGTCGGGAGTAATCTCCTCGTCAATTGCCCCCTGTTCAAGCGCCTTTCTGATTGTATCTTTATCGGAATCAATTCCCATAATATGGTTAAAAGTATTTGCTTTTAACGCCTTACAAATAGAACCGCCAATAAGTCCCAAGCCAACAACCGCTATATTCACGTAAAAAATCCTTTCCCTATCAAATATATCTAGTTTTAGTATATCATATTTCCCAATAAATTTCAAGTGATTTCAAAATTTTTATATAATTACATAAAAAAAGGAGTATCTTGCGATACTCCTTCAACAAAATACCAAATGAGATTAAGCCTTTCCAACAGAACCGAACAGCTCCATCTTCTCCTTAACAGTAGCCTTGATAGCCTCTGCACCGGGAGCGAGAAGCTTTCTGGGGTCAAAGCCCTTGCCCTGCTGATCCTTGCCTG